>PFNV01000032.1:4111-5244 GCA_002792165.1 Candidatus Tagabacteria bacterium CG_4_10_14_0_2_um_filter_40_13 | reverse complement strand
ACTCATGATTTTTATCGGCGCCGTTGTCGGATTTTTTGCCATTTCCATGATTCAGCCGATGTATTCAATGATGGGCGGGATATGATTAAAAATTAAAAAATGCGCAAATGAAAGGATTTTCCGTTGTTGAAACAATAATCGTGATAGCGGTTATTATAATATTGGCAACAATTATCGCGAGCGCGTTTTCCGGTTTCCGCGATTCACAGGCATTGAACAGTACGGTTGAAGAGGTTGTTGTTTCAATAAATAAAGCGCGTTCGGAATCTCTCGCCTCTAAAAATTTTTTACAGCACGGAATTCATTTTGAAACAAACCAAGTTGTTGTTTTTCAAGGGATAACTTATTCTCCTTCCGATGTGAATAATGTTGCGACAAAATTATCTCCTTTTATAGAAATTTCTTCCACATCGCTTAATGGCGGCGGAGCAGATATGGTTTTCCAGAAATTTACGGGAAAAACCGGACAAAACGGCACAATTACTTTGAGAGTCAAAAAAAATACGACAAAAATTAAAATAATTACCGTGGAATCTACGGGTGTTATTTCTATCCAATGACGCAAAAAACAGCCAAAAATAAAGGATTTGGTCTTTTGGAAATCGCTATCGGAGTAAGCATTATTTCTCTTTCCATTTTCAGTTTGACTGCCGTTTCCAACCTTGCTTTGAAACTGACTGAAGAAAGTGCGAGAAATACTCAAGCCTCTTTTTTACTGGAGGAGGGCGTAGAGGCTTTGAAAATTTTGAGGGATTCAAGCTGGTCCGCGAATATCGCGCCTCTTGCTTCGGGAACTGTTTATTATTTTGCTTTTACTAATCATAATTGGCAAGCTACATCAACAAATATTTATATCGACGGAATTTTTGAAAGAAATTTTGCGCTTCAGGGTGTTAATCGTGATATCAATGACGATATTGTTTCTTCGGGAGGGATTTTAGATCCCGATACAAAAAAAATTACCATTTCTGTTTCATGGCTTTCGAGAAATGGCACGACAACCCAAAGTGTTTCCGCTTATATCACTAATCTTTTTAATAATTAATTATGAACTCGCGCGGGGGATTCAGCTTAGTAGAAACGTTGATTTATGTGGCTATTTTAGCCGCGGTTTCGATTTTTATCGTGAACAG
>PFNV01000032.1:825-4041 GCA_002792165.1 Candidatus Tagabacteria bacterium CG_4_10_14_0_2_um_filter_40_13 | reverse complement strand
GCTATGGAAAGAATGGTGCGGGAAATAAAATTGGCGGACAGTATTAATATGGGGACAAGCGTTTTCGACAGCAATCCTGGCCACCTCGCGCTTAACACAATAGATCCTGATACCGAAGCAGCGACAACAATAGAATTTTACGTCTCCGGCAATGCCTTGATGATTAAGGAGGGCGTTCAAAGCGGAGCTGTTCTGACGCCGTCCGGCGTAGAACTGATGAATTTAATTTTCAGGGAAGTTGCCACTTCCACCGATACAAAATCGAAAGCAATAAGAATTGAAATGGAAATCAGAAGCGGAACAGGCAATTATCAAAAAACTGCGAGATTTTATGATACAGCAATTTTAAGAAGAAGCTATTAATCAATTATCGCGAATATGGCCTTAAGAAGAGAAAAATATCACGAAGGACAAGCTTTATTTACGGCGGTGATTTTTTTCCTGTTTATTTCTTTGGCTATTGTAATGGGTTTAACCGCCTCAGCGGTAAAAAGTTCAAAAATATCTTTGGATTTGTTGAGCGCGAAAAAAAGTTATTTTGTCGCAGAAAGCGGGACTGAAGACGCGGTTTACAGGGTTATCAAGGGGAAAAAATATTCTGCGGAGGAAGTCGTCAGCCTTGACGGTTCGTTCGCGACCACCACTATCATGAATCTCTCAGGAGATATGGAAATAACGTCAATAGGAGATGTTTCAAGGAATATAAGAAAACTAAAAACGGAATTAAGCAACGATACTGAAACCTCATTTCATTATGGCGTGCAGGTCGGAGATGGCGGCTTAATTATGCAAAATAGCGCTTTGGTAACAGGCAATGTCTACGTTAACGGCCCTATTATAGCTTCTAATTCAAATGAAATAAAAGGCGATGTTGTTTCTGCCAGGTCAACCGGTTCAATTACCGGCATTTACGCCACTGGCACGGCCTATGCCCACAATATTGCTAACTCTAAAATTGATGGCGATGCTTACTATCAAATTATTGATGGCATCACAAAGGTTGGCCCTAATAAAGTAATTTGCCCAAATTTCTATTGTCATCCCGACAGCCCGGATCAGCCGCCTTCCGATTTGCCTATTTCCGATGAACTTATTTCAAGTTGGGAAGACGCGGCTGACATAAGCGTGATAACATCTCCTTGTCCTTATGAAATTAAATCCGATACCGTTTTGGGGCCGGTAAAAATTGAATGCAATCTGGAGATAAGTCAGAATCCCACGATTACTCTCATGGGGCCGGTTTGGGTGGCGGGGAGTATTGACGTTAGCAACACCGCCATTATTAGAATAGATCTTTCTTTGGGCAAAAAAAGTGTGCCGTTTATAGCCGACGATCCTTTAAACAGATTAACCAGCAGTAAAATCACGCTGCAGAACAGAGTAACTTTTGAAGGTTCCGGAACAGAGGGCTCTTATATTTTAGTACTTTCGCAAAACAACAGTGCCGAAAATGGCGGCAGCGAGAAAGCAATTTTTATTAAAAATACCGTTTCAGGCGGTCTTCTTCTTTATGCCGGCCACGGCCAAATTTATCTGGACAACCGTTCTAATTTAAGAGAAGTGACCGGGTATAAAATCACTCTTTCAAATCAAGCCAACGTTATTTATGAATCCGGCTTAGCCAATCTTCTTTTTGAATCCGGACCCGGCGGCGGTTATTCGATAGATTCCTGGCGGGAAGTGAAGTGATTTTGTTAAAATAAATCAGCTACGAAAAGTATTCGGGCGTATCGTATTCAGCGCGCTTTTTATTATGTATTTTATCATCGCAATCGGACTCATTGAATTCATTTTGTTTTGAAAATCCCCGTTTTTTATCGCGCTAAACACTTCCTCGATATTTTTTTCCTTAACATTAATCAGGGCGTATCCTCTATTGATGTCTTCTAAGAAATGAGTGTCGGAAGTGGCGATAAACGGTTTGCCGTGTTTTTTTGCGGCTATTTCCGCAGGTTTATTGAAATTAAAAACGCCGTTGGAAAAGACGGTCATTTCCACGGCGTCGAACAAGCCGATATTTTCCAAAAAAGACGATTTGAGGCTTTTCGGGCTGAATACAAAAGGATGAGGAGCCAAAATTAAAACATTCGGATTCTTTTTTTTATAATTCGCCACATCTTCGAAACTTTTTATATTTTCCGCTTCCTTGCCGCAATTTAAGATAACGATATGCTTTTTCCCAATGTTAATTTCTATCCCAGGGATCAATAAAAGCCCTTTAGATTCAGCGTAGTTGCTGAATTCTTGTTTAAAAAGGAATTTTCTGTGGGGAGTATATGCCAAAACGCCGAAATTTTGCTCTTTCGCGTAATCGATTCCTTGATAGATGTTATAATTAGTGATTTCTTCATCAAGACTGGTATGAAAATGCAAATTTGTTTTAAGAAACATTATTTAATTATACTCCGTTTAATTGGTTCGTTCGAGAGAAATGAAAATAAATTTTTATTTCTCTCTCACTGCCAATTATATCCGAATTTTTAGATAAAAAAAGCCGTCCTTCGATAAAGCTCAGGACGGATTTTTAATGTTTTGTTCTAATAACAAGCAGTTTTTTCAATTTAACTCCTTTTCTAAACTATAGCTTTTTCAGCCGGCGGCCGGGTGTTGGTTTTGAAATTATCCAAGCCAAGGCCGGTTATATCAAAGCTGGAACGGCCGGAAAGGGCGATTTCAGCAATAATTTTTCCGATAATTGGCGAATGCATAAAACCGTGGCCGGAAAAACCGTTTGCTAATATAAACCCTTCCACTTCCTCGGTTTTTCCTAATATCGGCAAGGCGTCGGGCGTTGATTCGTAAAGGCCGGCAATGCCGCTTTTCGTGAGAATTTGGATATTTTCTCCTTCCTTGAAACGGTTCATCGCGCGGTCGGCCAGATAAAGAATAAAATCTTGGTCGATTTTTTCCTTATACTTATCCGGATCGGCGATTTGTATTTTTCCGTCTTCGTGTCCGCCCAAAAGCAATTGATAACCTGTATTTTCGTTTCCTGCTTCAGGCCGGAAATAAAAT
This sequence comes from Candidatus Tagabacteria bacterium CG_4_10_14_0_2_um_filter_40_13, assembly GCA_002792165.1. Taxonomy (GTDB): domain Bacteria; phylum Patescibacteriota; class Minisyncoccia. The sequence goes on along the minus strand of PFNV01000032.1, from coordinate 1,026 downwards.
TCTTGGCCGGCATAGTCGTCATAATCAATCACAAAAGGGTCATTTTTTTTCATCCATTTGATAGGAGGAGTGGCGATTGTTTGATGTCGATGGCAAATGATAGGAATTTCTATGTTCAGCATTTTTCCGATTTGAGCGGCGTGCGGACCTGCGGCGTTTATGACACAGGGCGTCAACATCGAACCTTTGTTTGTAAAAACG
>PFNV01000032.1:0-741 GCA_002792165.1 Candidatus Tagabacteria bacterium CG_4_10_14_0_2_um_filter_40_13 | reverse complement strand
GCCTGTTTTTCATATTCAGCGCAACAGCTTGCAGGATCGGCAACACCGTCGGAAGCGCAGAATACGCCTGCGACTATGCCTGAAATATTTAAATAGGGCAAGGCGGTACTGATTTCGTGAGTATCAACAAAACCCACGGTGACCACACCCAACTTTTTTTGAAGCGCCATCTGTTTCTGAAAATTTTCAATTTGCGATTTTGAATGAAGCAAGAAAAGGTAACCGGCCTGCCGGAAATCAAGCGCGTACTGTACCGGATAAGGGAATTCGTCCTGCCAGTTTTTGAAAATCTTGATGGATTCTATCGAGAGCAGGATGTTGGCCGGACTGATGAATTGCTGGCGGATGCCGCCGGAACATTTGGCGGTTGAGCCCATGCCCGTCATTTTTTCTTTCTCCAGCAGAACCACATTTTTCGCGCCCAATTTAGCGAGATTAAAAGCAATCGAACAGCCGATAATTCCGCCGCCTATAATCACAAAATCAGCTTTATTCGGCAACATTTTTATTTCTCCTTATTTCTATGATTTTCAAAGAAAGTTGTTTATTTATATTCTATTCATAAAATGCGATTTGACAAGATGTAGGATAAAGAGTAGGAATATATCTATCCGGCACAGCCGAAGGGAAAAAATAAAAATTATAAAAGGCGCCTAAATAGACGCCTTTTTGTTTTTAATCGATTTTTGCCGCTTGGGCTAAAACAGGATTTTCCTCAAGGGCTTTTTCCCATCCTTTATT
>PFNV01000021.1 GCA_002792165.1 Candidatus Tagabacteria bacterium CG_4_10_14_0_2_um_filter_40_13 | reverse complement strand
TTCTGAACCAGTGGCAAAAATTCGTTGACAGCAAAACCGAAGCCGGTGCGCAGGAAGAAGTCAAAAATCTTTTGGAAATGCTGGTGAATAAGGTTAAGTAAAATCGCATTTTTTACGAGCTGATTTGATTCGGCGCTAATCGTTGTATGGTAGTTTTATCCACAGCCCTTGGCATTTGTCCAAGGGCTTGCTTTTTTTGAAGCATATGCTATATTTATGACGTGAGTGATTCCTGAAAGGGATACAATCTATGTCTGCACAAGTTCCCTCGAAAGAGGGAATTTGTGTTTTTTTGATGTGTTGAATATAATATAAATATAGTGGCTAGTGAGCGGTCAAGAGTTTAAGGCACTCACAAAAGACATAGACTTTGGAGTTAAGCCTTCTTGGCCGCTCTCTGGCCGCTTCATCTTTTTATGACACTAAACATCCAAAAAAATATTCTTTTGGCTCCTTATACTACTTTTAAGATAGGGGGGCCGGCGAAATATTTTTGCGAAGCAAAAAGTATCGGCGAGATTCGGGAATTTTGCAATTGGGCAAAAGAGCAAAAGATCCCCGTTTTGGTTTTAGGAGGAGGTTCGAATGTTTTGATATCCGATAAAGGTTTTGACGGCCTCGTTATAAAAATACATAATTCCAATTTAAAATTTGAAGAGAATAAAATTATTGCGGACGCCGGCGTGAATTTGAGTAAAATAGTTTTAGAATCGGTTAATCGCAATTTGAGCGGGCTTGAGTGGGCGATTGGAATTCCGGGAACAATCGGCGGGGCGGTAAACGGGAACGCAGGAGCATTCGGACGTGCGACGTCCGAAGCCGTGGAAGAAGTGAAGGCTTTTGATATTTTAGAACATAGCGTTAAAAACTTTAAAAAAGAAGATTGCAAATTTGGCTACCGAAAATCAATTTTTAAACGCAATCCCGATTTGATAATTCTTTCGGCGACTTTTCGTTTTAAAAAGGGAAGTAGCGGAGATATTCAAAAAGCAATAAAAGATTTTACCCGTCAGAGAATTGAATCCAACCCGTCCGGTTTTTCCGCTGGCTGTTTTTTTGTTAATCCCGGATGGGAGGGTTTGAGAAACAAGGAGGAATTAATCCGCGAATTTCCGGAGCTAAAGCAATTTGCTGACAGGCCGAAAATTTCAGCAGGTTTTTTGATAGAAAGCGTCGGCTTAAAGGGAAAAAAAATCGGAGGAGCAATGATAGCCCAAGAACACGCAAATTTTATCGTTAATATGGGGAAAGCCGCCTCTAAAGACGTTTTAGCACTGGCTGATTTATGCAGGAAAAAAGTTAAAAAAAAATACGGCCTTGAATTGGAAGTCGAAAAAAGATTATTGGGATTCGATTAGTTTTATCACTATGTCTTTGATTGTTAAAATTTTCGGCGATGCGAACAGCCGTTTTATAAAGAGTTGCGAACAGCAAGTTCGCGAAATCAATGCTTTGGAAGAAAAATTCGCTAAATTTTCCGACGAAAATTTGAAAAATAGGACTCGGGAATTTCAGGGGCGGTTTAAAACATCTGACGGCAAACCCCCGGAAAACGAAAAGGAAATCTTGGACGAAATTTTGCCGGAAGCGTTTGCCATGGTTAGAGAAGCCGCCAAGCGAACGTTGAAACAGCGCCATTTCGATGTGCAGCTTATGGGAGGAATCGCGCTTCATCAGGGTAAAATTGCCGAAATGAGAACCGGTGAAGGAAAAACTTTAGTTGCCACATTAGCCGCCTATTTGAACGCGCTGGCCACTTGCGCCAGAGGAGGGGTTCATGTGGTAACGGTGAACGATTATCTCTCAAGACGCGACGCGGTTTGGATGGGACAAATTTATAACGCCTTGGGGTTATCCGTCGGGTGCTTGAATCACGAGAATTCATTTTTATACGATCCGACTCATCGGCTGCATACTAAAGAGCAGGAATTGCAGGAAGATAAAACAAGAGATATATCGGGCAGTTTTAAAGTGGTTCACGAATTTTTGAAACCCTGCGCAAGGCAGGAAGCGTATCAGGCGGACATCACTTACGGCACCAATAACGAATTCGGTTTTGATTATTTGCGCGACAACATGGCTTATCGCAAATCTGATATCGCGCAGAGCCAGCATTATTTCGCGATAGTTGACGAAATAGACTCTATTTTAATAGATGAAGCGAGAACTCCTTTGATTATTTCCGCGCCCGATACCGAATCGGAAGAGCTCTATCATACTTTCAGCCACATCGCTCCGCGGCTGAAAAAAGACCGCGACTATACCGTTGATGAAAAAATGAAAGCATCTTCGATTACAGAAGAAGGGATTGAAGCGGTGGAAAAAATGATTGGCGTAAAAGATATTTATACCGAAAAAGGTATAAAATATGTGCGCCATTTGGAGCAAGCGCTAAGAGCGGAGGCGCTTTTCCGCAAAGACAAGGATTATGTGGTGAAAAACGGCGAAGTTATTATTGTTGACGAATTTACCGGACGGCTTATGCCCGGCCGCAGGTGGTCCGAAGGACTCCACCAGGCGATAGAGGCGAAAGAAAACGTGCTGGTTCAAAAGGAGTCGCGCACATTGGCAAGCATTACTTTTCAAAATTATTTCAGGATGTATAAAAAACTTGCGGGAATGACAGGTACCGCTCTTACTTCAGCCGAAGAATTTCAGAAAGTTTATAATCTTGAAGTTATAGCGATACCTACGAATAAGCCGATGATAAGAGAGGATTTATCTGATTTGGTTTTTCAAACCGAAGAGGGAAAATTTAAAGCCATTGTCGAAGAAATAAAAAAAATGTACGAGGTTGGCCAGCCGGTTTTAGTTGGCACGGTTTCAATCGAGAAGAACGAATATCTTTCGGCGCTACTTCAGCGCGAAGGCGTGCCTCACCGCGTTTTGAACGCGAAGCATCACGAAGAAGAAGGGGAAATTATCGCTCAAGCCGGTAAACGCGGAGTTGTGACAATCGCCACTAATATGGCAGGCCGCGGAGTGGATATAGTTTTAGGAGGAAATCCGCCGGATGTTAAAGAATCCGAAGAGATAAAAAAATCGGGCGGACTTTTTGTCTTGGGTTCGCAAAGACATGAAGCGAGAAGAATCGACAATCAGTTAAGAGGCAGGAGCGGCAGACAGGGCGATCCGGGAAAAACAAGATTTTTCGTTTCATTGGAAGACGACCTGATGAGAATTTTCGGTTCGGACCGCATTAAAAAAATGATGGGAACTTTCGGCATCCCCGAAGATCAGCCAATCGATAACAAATTGGTTTCGCATGCCATCGAATCGGCCCAGTCGAAAATTGAAGGGCTTAATTTCGACGCGAGAAAGCATGTTTTGGAATACGACGATGTAATGAATAAACAGCGCAATGACGTTTATTCCCGCCGGAGAGCGATTTTAATGAACGATAATTCTTTTTTCAAAGAGATGATAAAAAAGTTGTTCGAAAAAACAGAACAGGATTTCAGTTTGTTCGAGAAAAAAATGAAAGAATCCGAAGACGAAAATACTTTTTTAAGCGTTCAACGGCAGATTTTACTTCGATTGAACGATATGCTGTGGATAGAACATTTGGAAACAATGGAGTACATGAGGTCTTCGGTTGGTTTGCGCGCTTATGGCCATAGGGACCCGCTCGTTGAATACAAAAACGAAGGAGCAAAACTTTTCAGAGATATGAAAGCGGCAATGCGTATGAATTATTGCCGTTTGGCTTTAGAAATGAATCTTGCCGGTCCGCCAGCTGGCGGAGAAAAAGTTATCCCGCCGACCCGCGCGGTCGGCGCGGTCGGCGCAAAAAATATCGGCCGGAATGATCCCTGCTGGTGCGGAAGTGGTAAGAAATATAAGCGCTGTCATGGGAAGTAGGATAAAATTACGAAAATTTGTATAATGAGATTATGAGATTAAAACAGAAAACGAGCGAAGAAATAGCTCAAGAAATCCAAGACAATATTTTCCGCTCAATGCCAGCGGATAAAAAGGTAGATGTCGGTTCGCAATTATGGCGATTAGCCAAAGAACTGGTTGGTAACAAAATTAATTATGGAACAAATAGACCCGAGGCATCTGTTGATAAAAGTCGCTAAAATTTTAGAGCGATTGAAAATTCCATATGTAATCACGGGCGGGATGGCTGTTTTAATTTGGGGAAGGCCAAGGTTTACGGCCGATATCGATATTGTTGTTGAAATGCAGGCGGAGAAAATAGATGGTCTGGGAAAAGCCTTAATCGAATTAGGTAAGGCTGGGTACGTTGATAAGGAAGCGATGGAACAGGCGCTCGAGCATCGCGGAGAATTTAACTTCATTGACGGTGAAACAGGGGTGAAGGTTGATTTTTGGATAAAAAAAGGCACCAAATTCGGTTTACAGGAATTTAAAAAGAAAAAAGCAAAAATTATAAAGGGACAACGAGTTTATTTTATTTCTCCGGAAAATCTGATTCTAAGTAAATTAGAATGGTATCAAAAATCGCAATCAACCAGACATTTGGAAGATATAGCATCAATTTTAAAAATTTCCGGTGCAAAACTCGATACGCGATATCTAAAGCAATGGGCAAAGAAATTGAAAGTTTCGGATGTTTTATCCAAGTTAATTTCAAATCGGCCGGAATGATCCCTGCTGGTGCGGAAGTGGTAAGAAATATAAGCGCTGTCATGGGAAGTAGGGGTGTGTTGACAAATTATATCAATGCTTTATACTGGTTATAAAGTTGTAAGTTTTCTCAAAGAGTTTTGCGCCTTATGCTAGTTAACTGAGTGTAAGGACGGTCTAGGATCGCGAAAGCGATTTCTTGGCGAGGAATTCAAACGAGAGGTCGCCTTACACGATAGTTATAAGTAAAATTAAATAAGTATAATGGCTAAGAAATTATATGTTGGCGGCTTGTCCTACGGCACTTCCGACGATGCGTTGAAAGATGCTTTCGCTCAGGCGGGAACCGTGGTGTCGGCAGTAGTGATTATGGACAAAATGTCCGGCCGCTCAAAGGGTTTCGGATTCGTCGAAATGTCTACAGACGGAGAAGCCGAGAAAGCTATGGAAATGTGGAACGGCAAAGAACTCGACGGCCGGCTGCTCAAAGTGAGCGAAGCCCGACCAATGGAAGATCGCCCTCCGCGCAGATTCAACCGCGACGACAGAGGAGGTGGAGGTTTCGGCGGCGGTCGCAGAAATAGTTGGTAATTTACAAAAACAGTCCTGATTAATCATCAGGGCTGTTTTTGTTCAGGGAAATTTTATATAATGATTTTATTATGCAACTTGCGTCGACAATAGGACTCGAAATACACGTTGAACTGAAAACGAAGACAAAAATGTTCTGCGGTTGTTTGAACGATTCAAATGAAAAGCATCCCAATATCAATGTTTGCCCGATATGTATGGGGCATCCCGGAACTTTGCCTGTCATAAATAAAGAGGCGGTAAAAAGTGTTTTGAAAATGGGAATGGCATTGGGAGGAAAAATCGCAAGCCGCTCCCAATTCGACCGGAAAAATTATTTTTATCCCGATTTGCCCAAAGGATATCAGATATCCCAATATAAGTATCCATTAGTTGAAGGCGGAGAACTAAACGGGATCAGAATCAGAAGAATTCATCTGGAAGAAGATACAGGCAGACTTTTGCATCAGGGAGAAGAAAGCTTGGTTGATTTTAATCGGGCAGGAGTTCCTTTAATGGAAATTGTGACTGAACCGGATATTTCTTCCGGAGAATCCGCCAGAGATTTCGCCGAAGAACTTCAGCTTATTTTGCGCTATTTGGATATCTCAAGCGGCGATATGGAAAAAGGCGCAATGCGTTGCGAAGTGAATATTTCGCTTAATATGGGAATAAAGGTAGAGATAAAAAATCTTAATTCTTTCCGCGCCGTCGAAAAATCTATTAATTACGAAATAGAACGGCAAACGGGGATTTTGGAAAAGGGGGATAAAGTAGGGCATGAGACAAGGGGTTGGGATGAAGATGGAGGAAAGACTTTTTCCCAGCGGAAAAAAGAAGAAGCTCATGATTATCGCTATTTCCCCGAGCCGGACCTGCCCGCCTTAAATCTAGCAATGCTAGATTTGGGCGGGTTTGCCATTCCTGAACTTCCTTCGCAAAAACGTGAAAGATTCAAAAAAGAATTTAATCTTAAAGACGAACAGATTGAAATTTTGGTTCGCGATAAACAATTGAGCGATTTTTTTGAAAACGCCGTATCGGAGTTTAAGGAAGCAGGACTTCCACTTGGAAGTCCTGCTTCCAAATCAGTGGAACTTATTTTCAATTATTTGACATCAGATTTAATCGGGCTGATGAATTCAAAATATTTAGGATGGGATGAGTTGCGCGTAAGTCCTCACGCTTTCGGCGAACTAATGGCGATGATTTCCAAAAAAGAAATTTTTTCGCGCGCGGCGAAAAATGTTTTGAAAAAAATGATTGAAACGGGCAGAGAGCCGAATGTAATTGTCAAAGAAGAAGGATTGGAGCAAACGAGCGACGAGAGTTTCATAGAAACAGCCGCGCAAAAAATTATTTCTTTAAATCATAATGCAGTAAGCGATTATAAAAAAGGAAAAGAAGAAGCGCTTCAATTTTTGATTGGACGGGTGATGAGAGAGACAAAAGGAAAAACAAATCCCGCCGCATTGAAAGAAATTTTGAAAAAAAATATTTACCCCGTTAGAAGTTCAGCAGAGCGCCAAGATTTTAAAAATGGATAAAAGCGAATTCGCCTTACGGCTTCCATCAATGATGCGTCTTATTACGTTGAAAACTTCTAACGGGGTTTAGTCGTCTTCTATCAGTCTTACTTTAAGTTTTTTTACCGTTTTTGATTTTTGTTTTGGTTTGGAAATTTTCAAATGATGGATATCGCCGGAGTCTATCTCTTTTAATAGCGTTTCAAGGTGCTCCATTTTATAAATACGATAATTGCTGATAGGATGGCGGCCCGCCAGAAACTTGCCGTTTTTATCCCAATTCCTTAAGGTGAGCGGCGTTACGCCAAGGAATTCCGCCGCTTCTTTAATCGTGTAAAATTTTTTATTATTCATCGCCGGCATTTATATAATATATCACAAACATTGATAAAGATTAAACATTACTTAATGATTTGACAAGATTTTATTAATTTGTTATGGTGTTATTTGGCAGTAAAAATAGGCTTGCGATATTCACTGAATAGGTTTATGATTAAATATCAGGTGGTTAATTTCACCATATATTTAATTAAATAACAGATATTTTCTGGTTCCCTTAGAAAATACAACATAAAAAGGGCTTTTTTGCTTAATAGGTATTTTTTTTGTTGTTTTTTTAGAAAGTTATAAACGGAAGTATAGTTTTCTTGCTGATGGTTGTTTATTGCCGCAATTTTTATTAATTTTCAATAGATTGAATTTCTAATAAATAATCCCAATGCATAAAAAATATTTCGCCAAATATAAAGAGCCTTTTATACCTCTTCCTAATTTGGTTGAAATGCAGTTGAATTCTTTCAATTGGTTTCTTAAGGAAGGACTCAAGGAGTTATTTCATGAATTTTCCCCGATCAATGATTACGCGGGGAAAGAATTTTTTTTGGAATTTCTCGATTATTCAATAGATGAACCGAAATACGACGAATACTACGCCAAGGCGAATAATTTATCCTACGAAGTTCCGCTTAAAATAAGAGTGCGTCTCACAAAAAAAGAAACACAAGAAACAAAAGAACAGGATGTATTTTTGACTGACATGCCGCTGATGACTGAGCACGGAACATTTATAGTCAATGGCGTCGAACGCGTAGTGGTTGCCCAGCTTGCCCGTTCTTTCGGAGTATATTTTACGATAAACGTTTTGCGCGGCAGAAATCTTTTTGGCGCAAAAATAATTCCTAACCGCGGAGCATGGATTGAAGTGGAAACGGATTTCGACGGAGTCATGTATGTCCGCATAGACCGCAAGAGAAAAATACCGGTTACGACATTCTTGCGGGTTTTTGGCTTGAAAGATTCTAAAGAAATCGAAAAAAATTTTTCCAAAGTCGATAACGGTGAAATAAATTATATCAAGAAAACTTTCGAGAAAGATGACGCCTCTACTGTAGAGGAAGCGTATGTTGAAATTTACAAACGGATTAGACCAGGCGAATTGGCAACGGTTGAAAACGCAAAAGAACTTTTGGACGACATGTTTTCCCCGTCCCGCTACGATTTTTCTTCGGTTGGCCGCTATAAATTCAATCAGCGTCTCGGTTTGCCGCTTAAGGATATAAAATCGGCTTCCAGAACTCTTTCGCTCGAAGATTTGATTGCCGTTGTTTCCGAAGTAATCAATATGAATAATAATCCCGAGGCACAGCCCGATGATATAGACCATCTGGGCAATCGTCGGATACGCGCCGTAGGCGAAATGCTTCAAAATCAGCTGCGCATAGGAATGGCGCGGATGAAAAGAAATATTCAGGATAGGATGTCGACGCTGGATCCCGATGTTTTGACTCCGTTCAACCTGATTAATAGCCGGCTCTTCTCGGCAGTTTTGAAAAAATTCTTTACCACCAGCCAACTTTCTCAATTCATGAGCCAAAAAAATACTTTGGACGAACTTGAACATTTGAGAAGACTTTCTGCCTTGGGTCCGGGCGGTTTAACTAAAGAACGCGCGGGGTTTGAGGTGCGCGATGTGCATATTTCCCATTACGGAAGGATATGTCCCATTGAAACTCCCGAAGGTCCGACCATCGGCCTTGTTGTGCACTTGGCTAGTTACAGCCGTCTTAATGAATACGGAATTTTGGAAACGCCTTACCGGCGTGTCAAAAATGGAGTCATCGCTTCGGAAATAGTTTATCTTGACGCAAGCGAAGAATCGAAATACAACATTGCTCACAGCGGCATTGAATACGATAAAGACGGTAAAATTCTCGAAAATGAAATTGAAGCTAGAGTACACGGCCAGCCGGGTATTGTTCTAAAAGATAAAATAGATTTTATCGACGTTGCGCCTCAGCAGGCATTTTCTATCGCCACGAGTTTAATTCCGTTTTTGGAACACGATGACGCGAACCGCGCATTAATGGGTTCGAATATGCAACGCCAGGCGGTTCCTTGTCTTCAGTCAGAAGCGCCGCTTGTTGCCACCGGCATTGAAGAAAGGGCCGCTAGAGACAGCGGACGGCTTTTTATCGCGGACGATAACGGAAAGATTTCTCATGTTGACGCCACTTCTATAACTTTAAAAACAAAAACGGGCAAAGAAAAAAATTATAAACTTGTAAGTTTTTTGCGTTCCAATGATTTTACGATAATTCACCAGCGGCCGGTTGTAGATAGCGGCGAAGAGGTTGTTAAGGGTCAGATTTTAGCCGACACTTCGGCCAGTGATCATGGTCAATTGGCGTTGGGACAAAACATTGTTGTCGCTTTTCTTTCTTGGAACGGGGCTAATTTCGAAGACGCCATTATTTTATCGCGCCGCTTGGTTGAAAAAGACAAATTTACATCAGTTCATATCGAAAAATTTTCTGTTCAGGTGCGCGACACGAAACTCGGTCCGGAAATTACAACTTACGATATTCCCAATGTGGGCGAAGAAAAATTAAAAGATCTTGATGAGGAGGGAATTGTTCGTGTCGGCGCGGAAGTAAGATCCGGCGATATTTTGGTCGGCAAAATTTCTCCCAAGGGCGAAGCGGAACTTACGCCCGAAGAGCGGCTTTTAAGGTCTTTTTTCGGAGAGAAAGCGAGAGATGTGAAAGATACGAGCTTGAGAATGGAACACGGCAAGCAGGGGAGAATAGTCGGTATAAAAATTTTTTCCAGAGATCACGGAGATAAATTGGATGTCGGCGTCATCAAGGAAATTCATATTGAAGTCGCGCAAATAAGAAAAGTTTCCGTCGGAGACAAACTTGCGGGACGCCACGGAAACAAAGGAGTCATTTCAAAAATTTTACCCATTGAGGATATGCCTTATCTCGAAGACGGTACGCCCGTGGATATTATTTTAAATCCTTTGGGTGTTGCTTCGCGCATGAATATCGGTCAAATTTTAGAAACTCATCTTGGGCTTGCCGCATCCCGGCTAGGCTATCAGGCGATTTGCCCTTCTCTAAACGGCGCGACAGACGAAGAAATTATCGAAGAAATGCAAAAAGCTGGATGGCCGGTTGACGGCAAAGTAACTCTTTATGACGGCAGAACAGGAGAACCTTTCCAGCAAAAAGTAACCGTCGGCTCGATTTATATGATGAAATTGGCCCACATGGTTGAAGATAAAATTCACATGCGTTCGGTCGGACCTTATTCTCTTATTACTCAACAACCCTTAGGAGGTAAAGCTCAAGGAGGGGGCCAGCGTTTTGGAGAAATGGAAGTGTGGGCGCTTGAAGGATACGGCGCCGCCCACACATTGCAGGAAATGTTAACGATTAAATCCGACGATATGTTAGGCAGAACATCCGCATACGAAGCGATTGTGAGAGGAGAAAGATTTAAGAACCCGCATTTACCCGCGTCTTTTTACGTTTTATTGCACGAACTCAAAGGTCTTGCGTTAGACGTTGAACTGGAAGGAATATAGAATAATTTTATGGAAACAAAAGTCACGGATTTTAAGTCAATAATATTAAAACTCGCCTCGCCGGAGAAAATTTTATCGTGGTCTTGCGGCGAAGTGACAAAAGCGGAAACGATCAATTATAGGACGCAGCGCGCCGAACGCGACGGTCTTTTCGACGAGCGCATTTTCGGTCCGGAAAAAGATTACGAATGTTATTGCGGAAAATACCGCCGTATCAGATATAAAGGAATCGTGTGCGAAAAATGCGGGGTAGAGGTAACGCGTTCCATCGTCAGGCGGGAAAGAATGGGACATCTTGTTTTGGCGTCTCCGGTTTCTCATATTTGGTATTTCCGCGGTATTCCGTCGGTTCTCGGTCTTCTTCTGAATCTTTCCGTTCCCGAATTAGAGAAAGTGATTTATTTCGCGAGCTATATCATTACCAAAGTTAATGAAAAAACAAAACTGGAAACTTTTCAAAATTTAGATAAAGAATATAAGGCAAAATCGAAAAATCTTATTGAAAAAGAAAAGAAAGCGGCGCTTAAAGCGGCATACGACAAATCAAAAAATGAAATTAATGATTTACGGCTTAATAAAGTCATAAGCGAAGTAGAATATCACCGCCTTAGTTTAAAATACGGAGACATTTTTGAAGCGGAAATCGGTTCGGAAGCGCTTTTCAATATATGCAAAAAGATAAATCTTGCCGAGATGAGAAAATCTTTGATGGCGGAAGAGGAAAAAACTTCCAACCCTCAATTGCAAAAAAAATTTTTAAAGCAAATAAGTCTTATTAAAGCGATGGAACGTGTCGACATACGGCCCGAGTGGATGTTTTTGACCGTTCTTCCCATTATTCCGCCCGCTTTTCGTCCGATGGTTCAGCTTGAGGGCGGCCGTCACGCCACCTCTGATGTCAATGATTTGTACCGCCGCATCATAAACAGAAATAACCGTCTTAAAAAATTAATCGAACTTAAAGCGCCGGAAGTTATCTGTCGCAATGAAAAAAGAATGTTGCAGGAAGCGGTTGATGCTTTGATAGATAATTCCATCCGTCGCGGTCAAGCCACGGCAGTGAGTCAGGCTCAAAGACGCCCTCTACGTTCTTTGGCCGATATGTTGCGCGGAAAACAGGGAAGATTCCGTCAGAATCTTTTGGGGAAGCGCGTCGATTATTCGGGTCGTTCCGTTATTGTTGTCGGTCCGGAACTAAAAATGCATCAGTGCGGCCTCCCTAAACACATGGCTCTTGAACTTTTCAAGCCTTTTGTAATTTCCAAGCTGATAAAAGCCGGATTAGCTTATAATGTTCGCGGCGCCGGTCGGTTGATAGACGATGCCACCCCCGATGTTTGGGCGGCGCTCGAAGAAGTTATTAAAGACAAATATGTTCTCTTGAACCGCGCGCCCACTTTGCACCGCTTGGGTATTCAGGCATTTCAGCCAATTCTTATTGAAGGCAATGCCATTCAGATTCATCCATTGGTTTGCGCCGCTTTTAACGCGGATTTCGACGGAGACCAGATGGCCGTTCACGTTCCTTTGTTAGACTCGGCCCAAAAAGAAGCGAAAGAAATCATGGCTTCGGTAAAAAATCTTTTGGGACCGGGCATGGGAGAACCGACTGTTAATCCATCACAGGATATTGTTTTTGGCTGCTATTGGATGACAAAAATTCGAAAAGGAACAAAAGGTGAAGGAAAAATATTTTCCAGTCCGAATGAAGCTATCACGGCTTATGATTTCGGCTATGTCGATCTCCAAGCGCAAATAAAGGTTCTGGTTACGTCGACGCCGAAATATCAAATATTCACCGAAAAACTTATTGAAACTACGGTCGGCAAACTGCTTTTTAACAGCGTTTTGCCTTCGGATTTTGAATATGTAAATGAAGAACTGAACAAGAAAAAAATTGCGGAGATAGTAAAGCGTCTCATTAAGTGTTACGGCGTCGACGCAACCCCGCCCATTTTGGATAAAATTAAAGAATTTGGATACAAGTACGCGACTATTTCGGGCATCAGCTGGGGTATCAACGATTTGATAGAGCCGAAAGAAAAAGGAGCGATTGTCGAAGAAGCCATAAAACAGGAAAAAGAAGTCGAAAAACATTATAATAGCGGTCTTCTTACGGCCGAAGAACGTTATGACAAAGTTATCGAAATTTGGCAGAACGTGAAGCAAAAAATTAACAGTTTGGTGCCGGAAGCCCTTGATGAATTCGGTCCCGTTAAGATTATGGTCTCTTCCGCTGCCAGAGGAAGCTGGGACCAGGTTTCTCAGATGTCCGGCATGAAAGGATTAGTGGTCAATCCGGCGGGAAAAATTATTGATTTGCCTATTATCTCCAGTTATAAAAAAGGATTGAATGTTTTGGAATATTTTATTTCCACTCATGGCGCAAGAAAGGGAACAACCGATACGGCTTTAAAAACCGCTAAAGCGGGTTATCTGACGCGCCGCTTAGTTGACGTCGCGCAGGATTTAATTATTCGCGAAGGAGATTGCCAGGAGAAAAAAGGTTTTCGTTTGTCGAAAGCCGATGTCGAGGCGAATGGAGACGATTTAATGAAACGGCTTACGGGTAGAACTTTAGCCCGCGAGCTTGCGTTTTCGTCTGGAGACGGCAAGAAAATTATTTTAAAAAGAAACCATATTTTAAATACGGAAGAGGCGGAAATAATTAAGCAGTCAGAAATAGATGAAGTCTTTATCCGTTCTCCCATCACTTGCCAGGTCGTTAGAGGAATTTGCCAGATGTGCTACGGCAACGATTTGGGTTCCGGATTATTAATCAAGCCGGGTGAAGCCATTGGTATTATTGCGGCTCAAGCAATCGGCGAGCCGGGAACTCAGCTTACAATGAGAACTTTCCATGTCGGCGGCGTAGCTGGCGGAGGAGATATTACTCTTGGTTTGCCTCGTGTCGAAGAAATTTTTGAATTGCGCATTCCTTCAAGCCCCGCTGTTATTTCCGAAGTGAACGGAAAAATTTTAGAAATTAAGCAAATAGCGCAGGAAAAAATCGTAAGAATTTTGACAGATGCTGATAGCGCGGGAGAAAAATCAAAGCCTGTCCGCCGAAGCCTTGGCGTAGGCGGAAAAAAGAAAAAAAAAGAAGAAGTGAAAGAATATACTATTCCCTTCGGAAAAAATTTACTTGTCAAAGAAGGACAGGAAGTAAAACCAGGCGACGTTCTTTGCTCCGGTCCCATCGACATCAAGCATTTGTTCACCGTCGCTTCACAGGAAATTGTCCAGAATTATATCCTTAATGAAGTGGGAAAAATTTACGCTATTCAGGGCGCGTCTATTAATAAAAAACATATTGAAGTAATTGTGAAACAGATGTTCTCGCGCTTTAAAATTAAAGAAACTGGAGACAGTTATTTCGGCGAAGGTGAAATTGTCGAGCGTTCGGATTTTCTCGAAGAAAATAACCGTCTCGAAAAAGAAGGTAAGACTTTGGCTAAGGCAACGCTTTTAGTTATGCCTATTTCCAAGGTGGCGCTTTCCACTTCCAGCTTCTTGTCCGCGGCTTCTTTCCAGGATACGGCCAGAGTTTTAATTAAAGCCAGCATCCGAGGAGCGAAAGATTATTTAAGAGGTCTCAAGGAAAATGTCATTATCGGCCGGCTCATCCCCGCGGGAACAGGTTTCCGAAAAGAATTCCAGCAGCCGGAACCGGAAGAAGAAAGAGAAATAAAGCAGGAAGATTAAAAATTAATAGATTAAAATAAATAAATAATAAATATGAATCAATTTTTGCGCAAAGAAATCAGCACAAAGTCGGCAACAATTATTATTGTCGCCGTTTTTCTGATAGTTTCGGGAATTTTATTTTTGAATGATAAAGCATCATCTCCCGAATCATTTTCGTTTTTCAAAAATATTACTTTTCCCAAAATCCCGTTCGTAAATCCCGCTAATGATATTAAAGATATTAAAAAGTTTGCTTCGGAAGAAGAGTTCAAGATTTATCTGGAAAATTCCTCTCAATATGCTGCTTACGGCGGATTTGGAATCGGAGGCGAAATTGCGCTTGAACGAGCTTTAGTGGCTCCTGCGGCTCCTTCAACCGCTCAAAAAGACGTTGAACGCGTTTCCGAAACTAATGTTCAGGTTTTAGGCGTTGACGAACCGGATATCGTTAAAACCGACGGCAAAGAAATTTATTTATCTTCAAATTATTACGACTACGGCGGAATACGGCCGATGATGATAGAAGACGGAATCGGCGTGAAAATAATGCCTCCTTATTATCAGCAAATCGGAACGCGTATTATCCAAGCTTTTCCTCCGGCCGATTTGAAAGTGATTAGCGAACTTAAAAAAGGCGGAGAATTGCTTTTGGCAAAAAACATTCTGGTAATTTTTTCCGGCCAGGAAATAAGCGGCTACAACGTTTCCGATTCGAAATCGCCGGAAAAGAAATGGAATATCAAGTTGGACGACAATGCTTCCATAGCCGGCGCCAGGCTTTATCAAAACAAAATTTATTTGGTTGTGAGGCAGAATATAAATGAATCGCGGCCGTGTCCTATCAGGCCTTTAACAGTTTCCGACGTCGCCCTTGAGATAAAATGCGTTGATATTTACTATCCTATTGCGCCTGTGCCGGTTGATTCGAATTTCACCGCCATGATTTTGGATCCCGCATCCGGCAAGATTAATAACACAGTTTCTTTTGTCGGTTCTTCGGGATCGTCGGTTGTTTATATGTCTGAAAGCGCTATCTATATCACTTATACTTACTACGAAAGTATGATTAAATTTTTTTCCGCTTTTTTGAAAGAAGAAGCGGGCGATTTGGTTCCGAAATGGCTTATTGATAAGATGAATAAACTTGAAAGTTATGATATCAGCCAAAATGCGAAAATGACGGAAATGCAAACTTTGTGGAACAAGTATCTAACTTCCTTGGATAATGATGAGAGATTGAAAGCGGAGAATGAGCTTGCGAACCGAAGCTCGGATTATTTTAAAGAACACAGCAGAGAATTGGAAAAAACGGGAATCGTAAAAATAAAACTGGACAACTTCACAATTACCGCGAGCGGCAATGTTCCCGGCTCTCCGTTAAATCAATTTTCTTTGGACGAATATAAAAATAATCTGAGAATCGCTACAACCGTCGGCGGCCAGAGTTTGTGGTTTGCAGGTAATATAGGAAGAGGAGAGAGCGTAAGCGATGTTTATGTTCTGGATAATAATTTAAAATTAAAAGGCGTCGTCAAAGATCTTGGTAAAACCGAGAGAATTTATTCGGTCAGATTTATCGAAAACCGCGGTTATGTCGTCACGTTCAGGCAAACAGATCCGTTTTATGTTTTGGATTTAACCGACCCCGCGGCGCCGGCTTTGAAGGGCGAACTTAAAATTCCCGGGTACTCTTCGTATCTGCATCCGCTCGCTAAAGATAAAATTTTGGGCATAGGACGGGAAAATTGGCAAGTGAAAATTTCCATTTTCGACGTGTCTTCGGCGTCTAATCCGGTTGAAGCGGCCAAATATACTTTAGATGAAGGCTGGTCGGAAACGCTTTCAAATCATCGCGCGTATTTACAGGACAGTAGTCACGAGGTATTTTTCCTGCCCGGAGGAAAAGGCGGTTATATTTTTTCGTATAAAAACGGGAAACTGGAACTGACCAAGGCCATCAGCGGCATTTCAGCAAAAAGAGCGCTCTATATTAATGATTACTTATATATAATAGGAAGCAACGATATTATTGTTTTGAACGAAGCCGATTGGCAAACTGTTAATAAAATTGATCTGACCGAATAACGGAAATGACAGTAATATTCAAAGAAAGAAAGTTATTGAGGCAACGCGGGATTATGAGATGAAATTTTATAACACCGCTATTCCCAAGGATTTGGAAAAATTCGACGCCCCCATGGAATTTGGATTTAGTGGATAAAGCCGTTGAACATTATTCAGCTCGCGAAATAAAACATATTGCCGAAATTTTTTGCAAAGATTCGCGCATTTTGAATTTGATTCATTATAATACGAAAAACACAGACCTTCTTTCTGTTCAACTCGCAACTCTTACAGAATTGGTGGGGCCGTTGCAGTTTGACGGATTTCAATTGAATATCGCCTGGCCCCCGCCTCTAGAATTGTTATCGTATAAATGTTTATATCCTGATAAAAAATTTGTTCTTCAGGTCGGAAGCAGTGCTTTTGAGGCAATAGAAAATTCTCCGGATAAACTTGCCGAAAGATTGATTTTGTATATCGGCTTGATTGATTATGTTTTATTGGATTTCAGCGGAGGGAAAGGATTGATTCTTGATGCGGAAAAATTGCGGCCTTATCTCCGCGTTGTAGTCAAAACGACGAAAAACGTAGGAATAGGGGTGGCGGGCGGTTTGGGTCCCTCCACGATGCATTTAATAGAACCTCTTTTGGATGAATTTCCTTCTCTCTGTATCGACGCGGAAGGAAAATTACGGGATGAATACGATCATCTTAGTTCGAGCTATATTAAAAAATATATTTCTAATGCTTTTAAGTTGTTTAAGCCTAAAGCGTCTCTAAATAAAATTTATTAAATTGAAAACATCCGAAACCCCGCGAGAAATCAAAGGGGTTTTTGATTTTTCATGATAATACTCTCAGGATGATTTTAAGAAAATATTTAGTCTATATTGAGTATTTACTCTATTTCTAAATTTCTAAATTTGCCCTGTTTCTAACTAATTGTTTCTAATTCTTTTTGATCTAATTAAATCCTTTTAAAATCCATTAATTAAAATCCATTAAAATTCATTTTTAGAAACGATCGTTGACAAAAATGAATTGATGAAATATCATAATTTATGCAGTCAAAATAATTTATTCAAAATAATTTTGCGTGAATATGTCAAAAATAAGGTTAGGTTATACGCAAAAGAAAATCCTATTATTGCTAATGGGCGGTTTGGCAATGGGTCTTTCCGGAAATCCCACCGCTTATTTTAAAATCATTAAAGCGATAGGGGAAGATTGGCAAAAAATTAATAAAGAAGCGTTGAAAGAATCAATTCGGCGATTATATCATTCCAAAATGATAGACGCAAAAGAAAATAAAGACGGCTCGTACACGATTATTTTAACTAAAAACGGAAAAGACAAAGCGCTTACTTTCAAACTGGACGAAATGAAAATCAACCAACCTTCAAAATGGGACGGCCAATGGCGGATTGTTCTATTTGACATACCGGAAAAGCAAAGAAAAATTCGCGACGCTTTTAGATATCATTTAAAACAACTTGGTTTCTATGAATTTCAAAAAAGCGTTTTCGTTCATCCCTACGACTGCGAAGATGAAATCAACTATTTGATAGAGTTCTATAACGCAAGAAGATACATAAGATTTATTGTCGCCAATTCGCTTGATAACGAATTGCATCTACAAACGCATTTTAATCTTACAAACTGAGTTTATTAAATTATTTAAGTTCACTAGATTATCTATTATTTTATTTTTCTATTTATCCATTTTTAATTACGATCGTGGCTAAAAATGGATTTGACATTTTTTTACGTTTTGGCATATTGAAACTGCCTGAATAATAATTAACCCCGTAGCGTGCAAGAAATGCGCTGCGGGGTTTTGATTTTTGGCGATTTTTGGCGTAAAATAAACATAATGTCATCTCCGGTAGAACAAATTAAACAGCGGATCAGCGTGGTTGACCTGATTCAGTCGTATATCAAGCTCGACAAGGCGGGCGTTAATTTCAAGGCGCGCTGCCCTTTTCATTCCGAGAAAACGCCGTCATTTGTCGTTTCGCCGTCGAGAGATATCTGGCATTGTTTCGGCTGCAACCGCGGCGGCGATATTTTCGCTTTTGTGATGGAAATTGAAGGTGTTGAGTTTATCGAAGCCTTGCGAATTTTGGCCGAACGCGCAGGCATCAAACTTAAAATGGAAGACCCGCGTTTAAGAAACGAGCGCACGCGGCTTTTGGAGTTGATGAAAGACGCCACGGATTTTTACAGAAACGAGCTTATCAGCCGCGAAGAAGTTTTGGAATATTTGAGGAAAAGGGGACTTAAAGATTCGACAATTCAATCATATCTTCTGGGTTATGCTCCGCCAGAAAATTCAGGATGGAGAAAACTTTACGAATTTCTGCTCGGTAAGGGCTATTCCGACGAAGAAATAGAAAAAAGCGGAATGGCGATAAAAGCCGAAGATACCAGAAAAAGATATTACGATCGTTTTCGCGGACGGATAATGTTTCCAATATTCGATTTTTCCGGAAGGACAGTCGCTTTTTCGGGAAGAATTTTCCCCGAAGAAGGAAGGGAAGGAGTGGGAAAATATATCAATAGTCCGCAAACCGTTCTCTATGATAAATCGAGAATTCTTTACGGTTTTGACAGAGCGAAAACGGAGATTCGCAAAAAAGACGCGTGTGTTATTGTGGAAGGGCAAATGGATGTGATAATGTCGCATCAGGCCGACGTTTTGAACGCTGTCGCGATTTCGGGTACCGGCCTGACGCCGTATCATCTGGAATCTATAGGTCGGCTCACCAATAATTTGATTGTTTCTTTTGATAGCGATGAGGCCGGGCTTATCGCGGCAGGCCGCGGCATAGATCTTGCTTTAGAGCGCGGTTTTGAGGTTAAAGTAGTTTCTCTTCCTTTCGGTAAAGACCCGGCGGATGTGGTACATAAAGACCCGGTAGCCTGGCAGAAAGCGGTTGAAGAATCGCATCATATTATCGATTTTTACCTTAAGACGCTCGCGGAAAAAATTTCTGATTCAAGAGAGCTGAAGCGCAAAGCCGAACAAATTGTTTTGCCTTATCTTTTTTATATTGAAAGCGAAATCGATAAAAGCCACTGGGTTGGTGAAATCGCGAAGTGCCTGAAAATGAATGAAGAGCCGATATGGGAACAGTTAAAAAAAATGAAATTAAAAAAAATAAAAACAGAAGAAAATGGCGGCGAGGAAAATTTTCCGGCTGACGTAAAAACGCGGCGGTTGCTTCTCGAAGAACGTTTGCTGGGCATTGTTTTTTGGAAAAATGATGCTAAGATAATACCTGACGATAAATACTCTCTTTTCTCCGACAAACATCAATTTTTGCTCAAAAATTCGAAAGGGCGTTCAAAATTGCAGGATGAAAGCAAGCATTATTGGGAACGACTTGCCTTGGAGGGTGAGTTGTCTTATGACGGTATCGAAGATGCGAAGTTAAAAGACGAAGTTAAAATTCTTTTAAACGGATTGGAGCGGGAAATACTTCAAGGCGAGAGTGAAGCCATCGCGGCAAGTATCAAGAAATTCGAAGCGGAAGGAAATGAGGAGGCTTTGGCTGAACAGCTTAATAAATTTAATGATTTGAATAAGCAAATCAGCCAGATTTCAAAAAATCAAAGATGAAATATAAAAAAAGAATCAAAAAAACGAAAAAAACCGCGAAACTAAAAAAGAAATCGATTTCCAAGAAAGAATCTGCCGGTTTTCACATTAAGATGATCGGCTCCGCGCGCGAAAAGCAAACTTCATCGGAAAAAGTCAAGGCCGTCGAAACAAGAGTCGATAACCTTTTAAAAAAAGGGAGGCTTCGCGGTTTTATTACTCACGCCGAAATACTGAAAGAGTTTCCTCTTGTTGAAGAGGATGTTGTTTTTCTCGACGATCTTTACACTCGTTTTCATGATGCGAACGTGGATATTTTAGAAGGCAAAGACCTTCTCGAAATTTCCGATGAAAAAACGCCTAAGTTGAAAAAGGGGCGCCGCCTTGCCGATCTGGGCTCTTACGACTCGGTGCAGATGTATCTTAAAGAAATCGGAAAGATTTCGCTTTTGACCGGCGAAGAAGAAAAGGAATTTGCCCGCAGCATTGAAAAAGGCGATGAAGAGGCAAAAAATAAACTAGCTCAGGCGAATTTGCGATTAGTTGTTTCCATAGCGAAACGTTATATCAATCGCAGTCCTCATCTCACTATTTTAGATCTTATTCAAGAAGGCAATTTGGGTTTATTCCGCGCGGTTGAAAAATTCGATTGGCGCAGGGGATACAAGTTTTCTACATACGCCACGTGGTGGATACGTCAGGCAATCACGAGAGCGTTGGCTGATCAGGCTTCGACTGTCCGCATCCCGGTTCATATGGTTGAAACAATTTCGAAATACAAGCAGATAACCAGGCGTCTGTCGCAAGATTTGGGCAGAGACCCGTTGGCTGAAGAGATTGCGGCAGAAATGGGTTTGGACGTGGAAAAGGTGCGCCATATTCAGAAGATAAAGCAAGAGACGATTTCGCTTGAAGCGCCGGTTGGCGACGAAGATGAAGATTCCACTTTGGGCGAATTTATCGAAGACGAAAAAATACTTTCGCCGGTTCAGCAGACTGCTCAGCGGCTTTTAGTAGACCAAGTAAAAGAAATTCTTATTGATCTTACGCCGAGAGAGCGGCGGATTCTTGAAATGCGCTTCGGATTGAACGATGGCGTGACGAGAACATTGGAAGAAGTGGGTAAGGAATTCGGCGTTACCCGCGAACGTATCCGTCAAATCGAGGCAAAAGCCCTTGAAAAAATACGCCAGCACGATAAAGCTAAAAAATTAAAGGAATACTAACGGATATTGGAGTTAAAAGGCGGATAGTGATATAATAAAATATAAGAAAGGTTGTAAGCATTAACAGAATAAAAATATTT
>PFNV01000016.1 GCA_002792165.1 Candidatus Tagabacteria bacterium CG_4_10_14_0_2_um_filter_40_13 | reverse complement strand
TAATATGAACGAAACAACTTTGGGAAATATTTCCCGCTATTTGTTTCTCTTTTTAATATTTTTATTGCCGCTTTTGGTTCTGCCTTACACTGTTTTCCCTCTCGAGATCAATAAAGCGTTTCTGTTTTATGCCGTGACGATTCTTGCCGCGCTCGCTTGGTTTATATCTATTCTTCAAAAAGCGAGTTTTCGAATTCCGAAAAGCGCCGCTCTCTTGGCTCTCGCGGGAATTGTTGTTGTTTGGCTGGCGTCTTCGTTCTTTTCCGCCAATACCACCCTTTCATTAGTTGGTTCGGGGCAGGAAACTAATACAGTATTTGCGATAGTTCTTTTTTCGGCCGCTTTATTTTTAGTCGCGTCCCTTTTCCAATCGGAAGCAAAAGCAATGTTTTTTTACATCGCGCTTTTCATTTCAGCGCTTTTTGTTTTTATTTTTCAATTCTTTCGCGTTGTTTTTGATATTACTCTTTATCCCTGGAGTATATTTGCCGGCAAAATCGCTAACACCATCGGTTCTTGGAATGAAATAGGGATATTTTTCGGATTCATCGGCCTTCTTTCTATTGTTTTTTTGGAATTGTTCAATTTTGGAAAAATGTTGAAGGCTTTTATGTTGGCGATATTGATTGTATCTTTGATAGGAGTCGCATTCGTTAATTTCACCACAGTTTGGATCGTAATGGGAATTTTTCTTATCGTGTTTCTGGTTTATCTTTTTTCAACGCACTTTGCATCGATTACGGAAACGGGAGGTCAGCAGCGTAAGTTTATTCGATTTACCTTAATTGTTTTATTGATGGTACTCTTTTTTATTATGGCCAAGACTTTAGTCGGTGATTTTGTTTCCTCTGTCGGAATAACTTCCATTGAAGTTCGTCCTGCTTGGTCAGCAACTTGGCAGGTTGCAAAAAGCGCCTTAAAAGCGAATTTTTTGGTCGGTTCAGGTCCGAATACTTTCTTATATGATTGGTTGAAATTCAAGCCCAGCGGCATAAATTTGACTATTTTCTGGTCATATCCTTTTCAGGTCGGTATTGGGCTTTTGCCGTCATGGCTTGCTTCTACGGGTATTTTAGGAGGTTTGGCATGGCTTGCTTTTCTGCTATTTCTTTTCTTATATGGATTAAAAGCGATAACATATTCCGAAAACGAAGTAACGCGCGCGTTGCTTGTAGCGTCGTTTTTCGGTTCGCTGTATCTGTGGATTTTCACGATTATTTACACTCCCGGTTTTGTTTTATTGGCTTTGGCATTTTTGACGACGGGTATTTTTATCGCTTTGCTTTGCTATAGCGGAAGAATTAAAGTTATAGAAGTTTCATTCTTTGATAAGCCGAAATTGAGTTTTGTTTCCTCGCTCATAGTCGTGCTTTTGATGATTTCGAGCGTTGCCAGCTTTTATCTTTTGTCCCAAAAATATTGGGCGGCATATTCTTACGGTCGCGGTCTCGAAATTTTCAATACGGCCGGAGGCAATATCGACGAAGTCGATAAATTAATCAGCCGCGCCGCGAAATTCGATCGGCAAGATAAATATTTCAGGGCGCTTTCTCAAGTCGGCCTCGTGAAGATTCAGCAATTGATGAATCAGACCAATCTTCCAAAGGAAGATGCTCAAGTTCAATTCCAAAATTTACTCGCTTATTCGATCGGCAACGCGCAAAATGCCGTACAGGCTAATTCTTTAGACTACAGTAATTGGATGTCTTTAGGCCAGGTTTATGAAGCGATTATTCCCTTTAAAATTACCGGTTCCAGAGAAGCCGCTCTTAACGCTTATAAGGAAGCGGCAACGCGCGCGCCTTTCGACCCTATTCCTTTGTATACGTCTGCGCGAGTGGAGATTCAAGCTGGTGCTTTGAAGTCGGCAAGAGATTTTCTTATTTCCAGCATTGCCGTTAAGAGCGATTTTACTCCGTCCATCTTTCTTTTGTCTCAAGTTGAGGCTCAATTGGGAAATTTAGAGGAAGCTATTATTAAAACAGAACAGACGCGGTATTTGGCCCCTAATGATGTCGGCGTGCTTTTTCAGCTTGGCCTCTTATATTATCAGGATAAGAATTTCGAGAGTAGCCGTTTGGCTTTTGAACGGGCTGTGAGCTTGAATCCTAATTATTCCAACGCGCGCTATTTCTTGGGCCTCATCTACGATAATCAAGGAAAGACCAAAGAAGCCATTGATCAGTTCGCGCAAATTCAGACTTTAAATCCGGATAATCAGGAAGTTAAAAAGATTCTGGAAAATTTGAATGCCGGCAAACCCGCCCTGGAGACCATTTCTCCTCCTCAGCCGTCTCCGGAAAAAAGAAAAGAAGCGCCTCTTGACGAGACGAAGCCAAAAAAATAATTTTGAAAAGTTAAACAGTTATGGTTAGAAAATTTCTGGATTTTTTCGATCGGGAATTAAGCGGCCTTCATCAAGCCGCCTTTTTTCTGGCGCTTTCGGCGGTCGGATCTAAGGTATTGGCGCTTTTAAGGGACAGGTTTTTGGCCAGCACTTTCGGGGCAGGGAAGACGCTTGATGTTTATTACGCGTCTTTCGTTATTCCCGATTATCTTTACGCTTTTCTTCTTTTTGTCGTTTCCGCGAGCGCTCTCATCCCTATTTTTCTGGAAAAGACATCGCAGTCTTCCGAGGAAGGGCGGGCTTTTTTAAACGAGGTTCTTACCGTATTTTTTATTATTACTATTGTTTGCGTTGTTATTTTGTTTTTTCTAATTCCGTATCTTACGCCTTTTATCGCGCCCGGATTTTCTCCGGCCGAGCAGAATAATGTTATAAATTTAAGCCGCATCCTTCTTCTTTCGCCGTTGCTTTTGGGTTTATCGAATTTGATCTCCAGCGTTATCCAATCGCTGCGCCGTTTTTTCATTTACGCCTTGGCCCCGATTTTTTATAACATCGGCATTATTTTGGGAGTTCTCGTTTTTTACCGTTTTTGGGGTTTGAAGGGGGTAATAGCGGGAGTGGTTGTCGGCGCCTTTTTGCATTTTTTCATTCAAGTCCCGACTCTTCTGAAATCTAATTTTCTTCCGAAATTTACTTTTAAAATACGGATACCGGAGATAAAAAAGATTATCAAGCTTTCGTTTCCGCGTTCTTTGGGATTAACCTTGAATCAACTTGTTATGACTGTCATTACCGCCATCGCGTCCTTATTGGGGCCGGGCAGTATCGCTGTTTTTAATTTGGCCGTGAATCTTCAAAATATCCCCCTTACGGTTATCGGAATGAGCTATGGAGTGGCTGCTTTTCCGACATTGGCGCAATACCATATCAGGAATGAAAAGGAAAAATTTTTGGAACACGTGATTATTGCCGCCCGCCATATTATTTTCTGGTCTTTTCCCGTGATGGTTCTTTTTATTGTTTTAAGAGCGCAGATTGTGCGCGTGATTTTAGGAGCCGGAAAATTCACTTGGGCAGATACGCGTCTTACCGCCGCCAGTCTCGCGATATTGAGCTTGGCGATCGTCGCTCAAGGATTGATGTTTTTATTCGTGCGCGCTTTTTACGCCGCTGGCCGCACAAAAACTCCTCTTCTAATTAATTTTATTTCTTCCGCTTTTGTTATTGCCGGTTCTTTTATTTTCTTATGGATTTTTAAAAATTTTGAAAGCGCTCGCTTTTTCTTCGCTAATTTATTGAGAGTCGGCGATATGGCGGGAGTGGAAATGCTTGTTTTGCCTTTTATATTTTCTCTGGGAACAATTTTGAATACTTTTTTTCTTTGGATATTTTTCCAAAAAGATTTTGGAAAAATCGGAGTTATTCTTAAAAAAACTTTGATCGATATCTTGCGCGCGTCTCTGGCTTTGGGAATTACGGCTTATGCTTTTCTGGCGGTTTTCGCCCGGGTATTTAACACAAGAACTTTTGCCGGCATTTTTTTTCAGGGATTTTTTGCCGGCCTTCTCGGAATCGCGGTTGCGATATTGGTCTTGATTTTTTTAAAAAATTCCGAATTGGCGGAAAACTTTTCCTTTTTAAGGAGGAAATTTTGGAAACAAACTCTTATTGTCGCGCCCGAGCCCGAGAAACTTTAGCCCTGCACTATTTTTGCCGTAAAAATAAAAAGCAGACGATACTTTTGTCTGCCTTTTTATTATTTTTTGGATTTATTTTATGAACCCTTTGCCTATACCGATAGTCCAGTCCCCGAGTTCTTGGAAAGGACCGAGAGGATTCTTTTGTTCATCTTTTGTATTGATGATAGGCTCGCCGCTTACCGGTGTTTTATAAACAACATTATCATCAACGATGATTATCAATCCTTGAAATTGCCAACCGGTTTCATTTGTCAGGCGCTTGAATTTAGCGGTATCCAGCCAAAAGCTCCCTGTTCGCTTCTTTTTTCTATCGCTTGGTTGAATCAGATAGGCGCGGGAGCGGTCTTTAGCTTTAATGGCTAATTGAACTGCCTCCGGAAGATCGCTCATTTGAATTGATGCATTGGGCATGAAATAGACGGCTATATCCCTATAATTTAGAATTTTGATATTCGGTGAAGTATATGGATCAAAACCCCATTGTTTTAATTCTTGAACAGTCGTTCCGGGAACTATTTTTTTGTAGATCATTTCAATGTCTTTGAAGTTTTGCCAAGGAGATACAACAGTGGTTTTTGACGAAGGTAATACCGCCGCGCACCCCGCAAGACCAATAAAGAGCGCCGAAATAAGTAAAAAATAGCCAATCGTTTTTTTCATTTTTTACACCCCCATCTTTATTATTTTGATTGAAAAGAACCTTATCTTTGAGTATTGTTTTAATAAAAGCATGAATGAAAAAGAATTACAACATTCCATCCGCAATTTCTCTATAATAGCCCATATTAATCATGGAAAGTCAACTTTGGCCGACCGCTTTTTGGAATTTACCGGCGCCGTGGAAAAAAGAAAAATGCGGGAGCAATTTTTGGATCAGATGGACTTGGAGCGGGAGAGGGGGATTACGATAAAAATGCAGCCCGTTCGCATGAACTACGCCTTAAATTCCACTTCTTATTCTCTAAATTTAATTGATACTCCCGGCCATATTGATTTTTCTTACGAGGTTTCTCGCGCCTTAAAAGCGGTTGAAGGAACGGTTTTATTGGTTGACGCGAGCCAAGGCGTTCAGGCGCAAACTTTTGCCAATGCCGAACTTGCGAAATCTCTCGGTCTTGTCATTATTCCTGTCCTTAATAAAATAGATCTTCCGACCGCAAGAATCGATGAAACAAGAAAGGAGATTATGGAACTTCTGCGATGCAAACAAGAAGAAATTCTTGAAGTTTCGGCAAAAACCGGAGAAGGAGTGGAGCGCTTGCTTGAAGAAATAATAAAGCGGGTGCCTCCGCCCGCAAAATCGGAAATTATTTTTCCCCAGGCGCTTATTTTTGATTTCAGTTATTCTCCGCATAAGGGAGTCGTCGCATATATCCGTTTAATGAAAGGCAGAATAAAAAAAAGAGATGAATTGTTTTTGAGCCAAGTGAAAGAAAAGTTTATTGCCCATGAAGTCGGGTTTTTCCGCCCCGAGCTTCAAGAAGAAGAGACTCTTGAAGAAGGCGAGATCGGTTATGTCGCGACAAATATCAAAAAACCGGCAATCGTGCGTGTCGGCGATACGGTCATTTCTCTTAAAAATCAACTGCCTTCTCTTTCCGGATATGAAGAATCGAAACCGGTTGTCTGGGCAAGTATTTACCCGGAGTCGCAGGACGATTTTAAGCTTTTGGCGCAATCATTGGAGCGCTTGCATCTTTCAGACAGCGCCTTAAGTTTCGAGGAAGAGGGAAGCGGTGTCCTTGGCCGCGGTTTCAAGTGCGGATTTTTAGGAATGCTGCATCTGGAAATCGTCATAGAGCGCCTTAAAAGAGAATTTAACCTGAAACTTGTTACCGCCGCGCCATCCGTTGTTTACGAAGTCCATTATAAAAACGGCCAAAAGGAAGAAATCTATTCTCCCAGCCGCTTTCCGGAAGAAAACCGGATAGAAAAAGTTTTTGAGCCGTGGATCGAAGCGAAAATTATCACTCCGACCGAGGGCTTGGCGGCGATTCTGAAAATTTTACAGAAACACGAAGCAGAAGTTGGTAATGTCGAACAATTCGGCAGCCATCGCATTTGCTTAAATATCAAAATGGCCTTGAGGGAATTTATGAGAAATTTTTTCGACGAATTGAAAAGCGCGAGCGAAGGTTACGCTTCTTTAAGTTACAGGATAACGGGGATGGTCGAAGCGGATGTGGCGCGCGTGGACATTCTGGTGGCAGGCGAATATGTGCCGGCTTTTGCCAGAGTTATTAAGCGGAGCCAAGTTCAAACTGAAGCGAAAGAGTTGGTTGAAAAATTGAAAGCATTGCTCCCGGCCGCTCTTTTTGTCATCAAAATCCAAGCTCAATATCGCGGCCGCATCATAGCTTCCCAGACTTTGTCCGCGCTCAAAAAAGACGTTACCGGTTATCTTTACGGCGGCGACAGAACGCGGAAGATGAAACTCTGGAAAAAACAAAAAGCCGGCAAAAAACGATTAAAAGAGAGAGGAATGGTTCACGTTCCTCATGAGGTTTTTTTGAAGATGATAAAACCTGAAAATTAAAATCTAGAGATTAATGAAATCAATGATTTAGAATCTGAAAAGCGGAATAAGAGTAAAAGCAACCATGGCAAAAACAGCAATAAGAGTAATAATGGTCCAAATAAGCTGACTTTTTTTCTTTTGTTTTTGAGATAATAGCATTATTGTATTATGATATAAATATGAAAGAATTTCAAGAAAGGCTTTTTTGGCGGAGGATATTTTTTTCGAAATTCACCATCATTTTTTTGACGGGCATATTGATATTCTTTGTTTATTCCGCGGCGAAAGTTTATTTGAGGAGCCGTGAAGCCGCAAAAGTAAACGAAATGGTGCAGAAAGAAATAAACGATTTAATGGCGAAAAAGGCAGAGTTGGAAGCCTCAGTGAATCGATTGCAAACAAAAACGGGCGCCGAAGAAGAAGTTCGTAACAAATTTATGGTTCAAAAGCCGGGAGAAAAAGCGGTGATTATTGTCGACGAAGGAGAAAAACAGGAGAATTTGCCGGCGAACATTCCCTCGGGTTTTTTTTCGAAAATCCGGCAATTCATAAAAAATTTGTTTTAAATTTTGCGAGATTAGTATAGTGGTAGTACGCTTGCTTCCCAAGCAAGAGACACGAGTTCAATCCTCGTATCTCGCATAACAGAGCAAAATTTAATTTTGAGATAAAACAAAAATTATTTCTTTTATATCTTGCCAAATAGCGCGGGTTTTTTTAATTGTAACATTTACATCTTTATACGATCGTGGAAAGATATAAACGATTATTAAATTAAATATTAAATCTTGAACTCAATTACGTCACCGTCGGAGACGATATAGTCCTTTCCTTCGGTGCGGAGCCAGCCATGTTCGCGGGCTTTTTGCATACTCCCTGCTTCTATTAGTTTGTTATAGTGAATTACGGAAGCGCGGATAAATTTTTCCTGAAAATCAGTGTGTATTGCCGCTCCCGCTTCCGGCGCGTTTGAGCCCTTTTTTATCGCCCAGGCTCTGGTTTCATCTTCCCCTGTTGTTAAAAACGTTATCAAGCCCAGCATTTCATACGCCTTTTTAATCAAATCGCCGAGATTACTCGAAAATCCGAGTTCTCTTTTGTCATGTTCCTCCATTTCCATCAATTCTTCCTCTATTTTTATATCCGCTATAACATGATTTTTTTTTGCCAATCCGTCCGAAATTTTGTCGGAGCCGGAAACATTGTAAACATAAAGAACGGGCTTAAAAGTAAGAAGATGAAGGTCTTTTACAAAAGCAAATTCGTCCGGCGACAAACTTGATTCTCTTGCCGCTTTTCCGGAATCGAGAGTTTGTTTTACTTTTCGGACGATTGTCATTCTCTTTTCCGCCTCTTTATTGCGGCTTTTCATATCTTTTGCGAGACCCCCGATTCTTTTATCCGTGGTTTCCGAATCCGCCAAAATCAATTCCGTTTCAATGACGCTGATGTCGTTTTCGGGGTCTATTTTTTTGTGAACATGGATTATTTTTTCATTCTCGAATACGCGGACGACTTCGGCAATAACATCAACTTCGCGTATATGGGATAAAAATTTATTTCCTAGGCCTTCTCCTTCAGCCGCGCCTTTTACTAATCCGGCGATATCAAAAAATTCTATTACCGCAGGCACGGTTTTTTTGGAATTGGAAAACTGCGTCAGCATTTGCAGGCGCTCGTCGGGCACAGGTACTATTCCGACATTCGGTTCTATTGTGCAAAAAGGATAATTGGAAATATCCACTTGCTTTTTGGTAAGCGCCTTGAAAAGAGTTGATTTGCCCACATTGGGCAGTCCCACGATACCTATTTTCATAATCTTAATGATAACGGTATTAAAATAACAGTCAAAGCTTTCATTCGCGTCGGACGATAAAAATAAAAAGCTTTCCGCGATACGGAAAGCTTTGGGGATTGGTTTTTACTTTTTGAAAGGATTTAGCCTTAGATTTTTGAAATCAAGATAGTCTACAATTACTATTAAGATAAGAAAGACAATAGTAACGATAATTGCTTCATATGTCTTGGAGACATGAAGCCCTAATTTGAAACAGAAAATATAGATGGCAAACGCTAAAGCGCAGCAGCGCGGGATGTAGAAACAGCCTAGCGCTGTTAACGCGATGAATCCGATAAATGCCAACAGTGTAATAAGCATAATTTTATCCTCCTTTTATAATTTTAAAGATTCTATATATTTCTAACATCAAGTATATACTTTATTATATCGTTGTCAAGCCGACAACTTTTTACTTCTTTTCATTGTTTTAATTGGTATAATTGATTTATGGCAAAAATTAACCCGTCTGTTTTTAAAGCTTATGATATTCGCGGAATTTATCCAAGCGAAATCAATGAAGAAGCGGCCTATTTAATTAGTAAATCGCTGGTAAAATTTCTGAACGCAAAAAGCATCGTGGCGGCTCGCGATATGCGGCCTTCTTCAGCGCCGCTTTATGAGGCAGTATTGAAAGGACTAAAAGAAATGGGAGTTAAAATTTTCGGTGTCGGATTAAGTTCCACGCCGATGCACACCTTTGTGATGAATTTTGAGAATGCCGATGCGGGAATAATGATTACGGCTTCCCACAATCCGCCGAAATATAACGGTTTAAAATTAGAAAGAAAGTTAGGGACTTCTATAGGCGAAGGTTCGGGAATGGAGGAAATAAAAGAAATGGTTTTAAGCGGTAAATTGGATGGAGAAAACGGTGCCGTCGGCAATCCGGAAATTATCAGAAAAGATTATTTGAAAGAGTACGTTAAATTTTTATACGGTAAATTTTCTTCCGAAGATTTTTCTGACCTTCAAGTGGCAGTTGATGCCGGAAACGGGATGACGGGCTTTATTCTGCCGCATATTTTAAAAAAACTTAAAATCAAATATTATCCTCTTTATTTCGAACTGGACGGCCCTTTCCCGAATCACGAAGCAAATCCCGCCAAATCGGAAAATCTTAAGGACTTAAGCGCATTGGTTATTGAAAAAAAATTTTCTTTGGGAGTGGCTTTTGACGGCGACGGAGATCGCGTAGCTTTTGTAGATGGCCGAGGGCAGCCGATTTCCATTGACTTTATTTTGGCTATGCTATCAAAAGAATTTTTGAAAGAAAAGCCGGGAATCAAAGTGGTTCATAGCGTTTCTTCCAGCAGGATTATAAAGGAAACGGTTGAGGAAAATGGTGGTCAGGCCGTGATTTGCAGAGTTGGTCACGCTTTTTTCAGGCGTAAAGTGCGCGAGGAAAAAGCGTATTTCGGATGTGAAATATCGGGCCACTGTTTTTTTGAAGATTTCTTTTATGCCGACTCTGCGATTTTTACCATGCTTCACGTTTTACGGCTGATAAGCCGTACCGGTAAAAAAATAGAAGATTTAATAAGGCCATTTAAAAAATATTTTCATTCCGGAGAAATTAATCTTGAAATGAAAGATAAACTGGCCGCGATTAATCTTCTTGAGTCGGCATACGGCAGCGGGTTTCAGTCCCGTATAGACGGCCTTACGGTTGAATATCCGGATTGGTGGTTTAATATCCGGCCGTCGAATACCGAACCGCTTTTGCGTCTGACTATTGAGGCTAATACGCAAGAACTTTTGCAGAAAAAAAAGAAAGAAATTTTAGAAAAAATCGTAAAATAAAATCCCTGTGATATTTTCACGGGGATTTTTAATTATTTAGCCATAGAGGATAAATGATGAGTACTATTGACCAGCAAAATTTGCATTTCCGGATGCCAGTCTTTTTTTTCGCGGAAGCCGATGATATTAACGCAGGTATTATCCTGCTTGAAAGTTCTGAAACCGTACGCTTTCATTTCTATGCTGATAATTTCCGACAGTATCATTACATTCGTACCGCTGTGAGCTACTACAATAATGTCCTGAAATTTTTTGTCCTTATTGCCCAGCCATATTCTTTGGATGTTACGAAAGCATTTTTGAATTCTTTTTTGGACTTCTTCCATTGATTCTCCGCCGTTGAAGCGGAAAGTTGGCTCCAAAATGCCTTCTTGCCACTCTTCGTATTCTTCGGGAAATAGTTTTTTGACTTCTTCCTTGCTTTTTCCGTCCCACTGGCCGATATCGATTTCTCTCAAGTTTTCCATGACCATCATAAGAGGAGAAGGCCTTAAAACTCCCGCTATTATTTTTGCCGTTTCCCGGGCTCTTTCCCTAGTGCTTGAAATTATAAGTTTTCCATGAAATCCGTAATATCCTTTTAAGGCTTTTCCGAGAAGCAATGCTTGTTTTTTCCCGGTTTCAGCAAGAGGTGAATCGCTTGTTCCGCCGCACCAGCTTTCTTTTTCATTGGCTTCGGTTTTTCCATGCCTGCATAAAAAAAGCCGTCTCATTTTTTCATCAGCCATTTCATCTTTCCTCCGAGAAATATTTTCAAGGTTCTTATATCAAGCCTGTTTTTTTCTTTACTTCTAGCATTGTGGCCGCGGCGATTTTTTGCGCTTTTTGCCGGCCTTGCTCTAAGACATTCTTAACATAGTCGGGATTTTTTTCAAGTTTTTCCCGTTTTTGCCGCAAAGGCTTCAGATAGTCGATGATGACTTCGGCAAGATCTTTCTTTAAATCGGCATAACCTTTTCCCGCGTATCTTTTCTCAATCTCTTTTATCGGTTGGTCGGCGAAAAGGTGATAAATGGTGATGAGGTTGGAAATAGCCGGTTTGTTTTTCGGGTCATATCGCGTCTCTTTTTCGGAATCGGTTACCGCTATTTTGATTTTGCGCCGGATTGCTTCATCGGAATCGAAAAGCGCGATGTAGCTTTCTGCGCCATGGCTTTTAGACATTTTTTTTGAAGGGTCGGTTAAAGACATTATTTTTGCGCCAACCCTAGGAATAAGCGCTGCCGGTTCTTTAAAAATTTCGCCGAATTTGGAATTGAATTTCCGCGCAAGCGTGCGAGTGAATTCGACATGCTGTTCTTGGTCTTTTCCAACCGGAACGAAATCCGTTTTGTATAGTAGGATATCCGCGGCTTGAAGAACGGGATAAGTGAGCAGGCCAGCGTTAATTTCATTCTTTTGTTCTTCGGCTTTTTCTTTGAATTGAGTCATACGCTGCAATTCGCCAAGAGGAGTAATGGTGTTTAGTATCCAGGTCAATTCAGAATGTTCTTTTATTTGAGATTGGATAAAAATGGTGCATTTTTTCGGGTCGAGTCCCGCCGCCAAATTGTCGAGAACCGCGTTGTGAATTGTGGTTTGGAAATGGAGGGCGTCATAAGGGACGGTCATTGCGTGAAGGTCGACAACGAAGAAAATGCAGTCGTAATCGGGATTATTCTGAAGTTCAGCCCAATTTTTAATCGCGCCCAAATAATTGCCGATATGTATCGTACCCGTCGGCTGTATTCCCGAAAACACAATTTTTTTACTATTATCGCCTGCCATTATTTAATATAGTACCAAAAACTAATTTTATCTACAAACCCCCGAAATTTTAAACAGCCATATTTTTAGACTAATTCAACGGTCGTAGAAATAGTCTAATTATTTAATTTGTTCAAATTTTAATTTATGAATTATTTACGAGAGAAAACTTTTGGCACATCCATTTGTCATTTTCTATTCTTTCCGCAGTAATATATAGGACATCTTTGCCAATATGGAAATGCGATTTCAGTATAGTTATTACCTCCTCGCATTCATAAGGGTGTACCCAAACGCTATTTTGCAGTTTTAAAAATCCAAGAGTTTCTAAAGTTTGCCTAAGCTTATCCCTGATTCTTCTTTTGTATTCTTTTATATCAAAAATGACAATTCGCCATTTCCCATCCCATTTAGAAGGTTTTTTAATTGTCAATTCCTGCAGTTGATATTTTAAAAGTTCTGTTTTGCCTTTTTTAGTAAGTCGAAGGAAAATTTTACCGTTTTCATTGCGGAATTCAACAAGGCCTTTTTCTTTTAATCTGGCCACAGCTTTATTCACTTGATATTTCGGGTTATATTTTTTCCTGTCATAAAACATACCTAAGGCCTGCAAGGCATTGGGTGCTAAAATTGCCATACTTATGAAACCGGCTACACCAATCGTCTTTAGAACTATTTTGGCTATTTTTACTCTTTTTTCAGTAATTATTTTTTTCATTTTCCGCAGTTTTATTATGCGTTAAAATTTAGACTAATTCAACGGTCGTAGGAATAGTCTAAATTAATATGGTATAATTAAAATAGCGCATTAAAATTTTCTTTCAAAATCTTTTAACAAATTGAGGAGCCAATTTTCCAATTCGCCAAAATTAGCATTTTTTTGTCATTGCTATATGGATTGCTGGCGAAAATAGAAAGAAATTTATTGCATTTTTTGGCCGATAGATTGGGATACATTAAGTGCAGTTTTCGTTTGAGGCTTTTAGCCATCGCTATTTGAACTTTTCGGGAACGTTGGCCGTCCCAAATTTTAAAATTACAATTTTTCGGCAAGAAAGAACGAGCCTTTAGTAATGCTTTTACTAAGGATTCGCGCGCCAAGATTTTTGGCAAATTTGACCAGCCGTAAAAATAATACCGTGGTTCTATAATGAATTTATATTTTGCCAAATCAATGAATTTCATACGTTTAGACTTTAATAATGACCGGTAAAACCATCGGTCTTCGATTAGTTTTCTGAAAAAGGAATCTGCCGACCTGGTCTCTTAGGATGTCTTTAACGTAAGCGAAATTTATAGGGTGCATTTTTGCCGTTGCATCTTCAATCGTCTTTTTAATTATAT
The DNA here is from genome assembly GCA_002792165.1 of Candidatus Tagabacteria bacterium CG_4_10_14_0_2_um_filter_40_13. Lineage (GTDB taxonomy): Bacteria > Patescibacteriota > Minisyncoccia. Next base: position 9,648 of record PFNV01000016.1, on the reverse strand, counting down.
GTCGCGCGTCCTTAAGGAGTTCCTGCGATTCGCGCAAATATACGAAACCGCGGGAAATTATGTCCGGCGAGCCCGTCATTTTTCCTGTTTGCGAATCAACCGTGACGATTAAAACGAAAATTCCGTCTTCGGCGAGCATTTGTCTGTCGCGCAAAACTACTTCTTTGATGTCGCCGACTCCCAGGCCATCGACAAATACATATTCAATTGGAATTTTTTTACCGGCGAATTTTACTCCTTGGCGCGTTATTTCAATCACACTTCCGTTGTCGGGAATGAAAATATTTTGCGCAGGAAATCCGATAGATACCGCAATTTTAGCCGCTTCCCGTAAAAGATAATGATTTGCGTAAACCGGTATAAAGTATTTCGGCTTAACTTCTCTGATAAGCCGCTTAATATCTTCAATTAATCCGTGTCCGCCGCCATGCACATCCATGATTTCTTTGTGAATGACATTGTCGCATTTGCGGTATAGATTATCTTTCAGCCGTTGGATGGAGCGTTCATTTCCCGGAATTACGGATGAGGAAAAAATAATCGTATCTGTTTTTTTCAGCTGGATAGTCCGATATTCTCCGTTGGCAATGCGCATTAAAACCGCTCTGTCTTCTCCCTGGGCGCCGGTGCAGATGACGACAATTTTATTGTCGGGATAATCATTTATTCTTTTGACGTCAATCAATGTATTGTCCTCAAATTTTACATATCCTAGTTGTTTGGCCAACCCGATGTTTATTTTCATTGAATAGCCATCTAGCGCCACTTTTTTCCCGATTTCTTCGGCAATTTTTACAATCCAAGCCACTCTTTCAACCATTGAAGAGAACGTTGCAATAATCACGCGGCCGGGCGCATCCTCGATGATTTGTTTTATGTTATTGTAAATTTCCCGTTCGGAAATTTGGTGACCTTCCTTGGTTGATCCTATAGCTTCGGCCATCAGAATCGATGGAGTAGCGGACTGATTCCACTTCGATAGGGAAGAAAAGTTTGTAGCTTCTCCTTGAACCGGATTTAAATCGTATTTCCAATCTCCCGGGTGAATGATGTTTGCAACCGGAGTTTGTATGATTGTGCCCAGAGAATCCATGATGCTGTGCGTAGACGCAAAAAAGCTTACGTTAATATTACCGAAAGAAATTTTTTCATCCGGCGATTTTATTTCGTGGAATTTGAAAAATCGCAGAAGATGGGCTTCCTCAAGGCGCTTTTTAACTAAAGCCAGCGTCATTCTGCTGGCATAAACAGTTGGCCAGCCAAGCCGCGGCAAGAGATGGGGGACTGCGCCGATGTGGTCAAGATGGCCGTGGGATAAAATTACCCCGCGGATATTTTTTTCTTTACCCTGAAGATATCTTGAGTCAGGAATAATATAATCTATTCCCGGCATGTCTTCTTCGGGAAATTGCATACCCATATCTAAAATCACGATGTCTTTTCCGTATTCAAATACGGTCATATTGCGTCCCACTTCCTCCATTCCTCCTAAAGGAATGACGCGGAAAAAGTCGCGTTCCGAAGAACGTTCTACTGCGTGACGAGAGGGATGCTTTTTGCGCATTCCCCATCTGTGTTTTATTTGTGTTTTAATCATAGTGGGCAGGGAGGGATTTGAACCCTCAAGCCTTTCGGCATACGGCCCTGAACCGTACGTGTCTGCCAGTTTCACCACCTGCCCGGAAATTAAGTTAAATTTTCCTATAGCAGTTTTTAATCGTTAGAAATTTTTTGTATTTGCCGGGATTATTAAGAAAATCAAGATTTTTCAGTTCTGCCGGAAATTTTTTCGGCTTTAATAAAATTAATTCCGGAATTTTTTCATAATTTTTATTTTTCTCGAATTCAATGCTATTGTTAATTTCTTTAATCAGATAACAACCGCCAAGATTTTTAAAATATTCGTATTCATTCTTGACATCAATATTTATCCAATTTGACAGAAGAAGCTCTTTGTTTTTTTCAGGATTTATGCTGGTAATGCTGAAATTCGGGAGTATTATAACTTTTTCTTTTTCACCGGCTTCTATAAGATATGTTTCTTTAATAATTTGCGGATTATTTTCATATCGCTGTATAAAAAATAACGCTTTTTTGCCCGATATTACTTCAAAAAGTTCGCATTGGCCTTTTGTATGATAATGTCCGGCTGTCCTTGGCAGCTCTTCTCCGAATCTTTCGGGGTATATCAGCGTTAAATCATAGCGTAATTTCTCTATAGATTTTTCTCCGCGGCAGACATCGTATCGAGAAACATTGTTGACAATTTTTTCTTCTAATTTTCCTACTTTGCAAAAATTCTCCATATTTTTTCCGTTTCTATATACCATTGATTTATTTGAGTAAAACGTTCCGATGGGATTGTGATAGTGTCGGTATTTAATCCCATTAAATATTTTGGAACCAAATAAATGTATTCGGGTGAATAAAGAAATATTGCCGGAATATCTTTTTCTATTTGCTTTCGAAAAGCCTGATATTTTTCCTTTCTTTTGTCTGTATCGGAAAGAACGCGCGCGTCTTCCAATAACTTGTCGGCCGTTATGTTTGTATATAGGGCGATGTTGAGTCCCGGATCGTTGCGTTGCGATGAATGCCAAAAAGCGAACGGATCAGGATCCCTTCCCATCATTATTCCGAAAAGAAGAGCATCGTATTTTCTTGGCCGGATGACATTTTGGTTTAAGTCGCCAATTTCAAAAATTCTCACATTCACCTTTATATTTAACTTTTCCCACATTTGTTTCAAAAGTTCTGCGGTTTGCGCAAGTTCGGGCGCATTGGATGTTGCGAGATTGAATTCAAGCCTGGTTATATTTTTTTTCGTTTTTTTCTCGCGAATATTATCCTGTTCATTTATTTTCCATCCGTTTTTTTCAAGAAGATCGACTGCTTGTTTCAATCTTTCTTCATACTGCACTTGATCTGATTTTTCCTGAAGAGCGTAAGCGCCGATCGATCCGGGCGGAAGTGGGCTATTAAGAACAGAGCCGAAATTTTTAAGAACATTTTTGACGATGGCTTCCTTGTCGGTTGCCAGATCCAATGCTTGCCGCACTTCCTTATTGGTAAATATTTGGGCGTTGTTTTGATTGAAAAAGACCGTGAATACGCGGGGAAGCAATAACGGTTTCAATTTTTTTCCGCCGCGCTTTATTTCTCCCGCTCCCTGAGGAGAAATTCCGCCCATGGCGCTGATTTCATCGTTTTCGTAAGCCGCGATAAGTTTTTTCTCGGAAGGATAAAATTTCAGGATAATATTATCGATATAAGGTTTTCCGAGAGCAAATTTTTTATTCGGAACGAGCGAGTAGGATTGAGTAATTCCGTTTGAATCTTTGGCTATGGTTTTAACCTGATAAGGGCCGGAACCGACAGGGTTGATATTAAAATCAGTGAGAATCATTTGTTCCGGCTGAATTTCTCCCCAAATGTGTTTCGGTAAAATTCCCAAAGTCATATTTTCTATAAAAGGAGCGTACGGTCGCTTTAACGAAAAGCTGATCGTTCTGCCATCTATTTTTTCCACCTCCACGCCTTCCCAGCTTGCCCTTTGATTGCTTTTGAGAGCGGGATTTTTCGCCATTTGGATAGTGAAAATAATATCATCGCTTGTTAACGGCTTTTTATCGGACCAAACGAGATTTTCTTTAAGCGTAAAAGTGTATAAGGTGCCGTCTTCGCTGATTTCGTATTTTTCCGCCAAGTCGTTCATTAAACTCCCTTTGTCATCGGCCCGCAAAAGCCCGGAATAAATCAGAGAAACCAAATCGCGGTCGGCGTCGGAAATTGCCAGCAGCGGATTAATGAAGCGAGGAGTGCCTATAATTCCTTCTTCTAATTTTCCTCCATCTTTGGGAATTTCCACCGCAAAAGATTTGTCTATTTTCCACAAAAGTCCTAAAACAGCAACGATAAAAAGCATTGACGCAAGCAAAAAATAAATTTTTTTCCTGAAAGGAAAATTTCTTAAAACATAACGGATTTTAAGAAAAGACGGTATTTTTACCTGTGCTACAAAAGAAAGAATTTTTTCTTTAACTGAATTCACAGCTGAAACTATCTATCTAATAAGTAAAACTATAAATGTCGAAGAGATAAAAAGAATGCTTAAAACGATTGTCGAAATAAATAATATTTTTTCGATGCCGCGCTTTGTGTAAAAACCGCTGCTACTGCCTCCGAAGCTTGCCGAAAGTCCGGCTCCTCTTTGCTGAAACAAAATAGCAGCCACTAATAAAAAGGAGATTACGATTTGAACTATCGATATAATAACAGAAATAGACATTATCGAGAAGTATAGGGTATTGACAGGATTTGTCAAGATATGCTAGGAATAGGGTAAAATTTGATTTTTTCAGCCAAAGGCTGATCCGCCGTACCTTGATATTTTTAAAAATAATGTGGCGGAGAAAAGGAGGAAGGGGAAAAATGGAAGAAAAAGTAAAAATGAAAATCGACGCGAATCTTTGCGCCGGCTGTCGAATTTGCGAAATGGTTTGCGATTTGCGGCATAATTCGGAAACCGGAATTTTGAATCCGAAACGGGCGCATATCAAGATTATCGGGCAATTCCCGAAACCGTACAAAATAAAATTTTCTGGATGCACCCATTGTGGTGAATGCGCGAAATTTTGCCCGACCGGAACAATCTCATTAAAAGATGGCGAGAAGTATGAGGAGAATTTTGTTCCAGGTCCGATTTCTAGTAAAAAAACGGAAATTGGCGGTTATGCCGGAAAAATTTTATTCATAAACTTTTCCAGAAAAAGCAGGAAAAAATGGAATACCAGGTCATTTACGAAAACGACAATGAGAAAATATCTCGGCGGAAGGGGATTGGCGGCTTATCTTTTGTATAAGCACAATCCGAAAGGAATAGATTCGCTTTCTCCGAAAAACAATCTGATTGTTGCTTCGGGACCTCTGGCGGGAACGTTTGTTCCGGCCGGCGGAAAAATCACATTTGCTTCAAAGTCGCCCTTAACAGGCGGCTACGGCAATTCGAATATGGGCGGCCATTTGGCGGCCGAACTTAAATACGCGGGTTATGATGCTTTGATTATAGAAGGTAAGGCGAATAAACCCAGCATGCTGGTGATTGATGACGGCCATATCGAAATCCGCGATGCCGGAAAATATTGGGGCATGCATTCGATTGATGCCGAAAAAGCCCTGAAAGAAGATTTAGGCGAAGATTTTCAAATCGCCGTTATCGGTCCGGCCGGAGAAAATCTGGTCCGTTTTGCTTGTATTTCTCATGATTTTGGCAGGCAGGCCGGACGTACGGGTATGGGAGCGGTAATGGGTTCGAAAAATTTGAAGGCGATTTGCGTAAGAGGTACGAGAGGAATTCCCATTCACGATATAGAAGCGATGATGGAAAAGGGGAGGGAAATGTTTACTGATTGTCTGACGAGTGAGAACCAAAAGCATTGGACAAGATACGGCACGCCCGGCGTTACTGATTGGGTCAATGAAATAGGCGCTTTCCCGGTACGGAATTTTAAGGGCGAATGGTTTGTTCATCACAAGCATTTGAACGGCGAAACAATGAGGGAAAAAATCGTAATTGGCGATAAGGGTTGTTTCGGATGTCCGATGCCCTGCGGAAAAGTTTCGCATGCCACAAAAAACGGAGCCTACGATGTTTATGTCGAAGGTCCGGAATACGAAACGATCGCTTTATGCGGCGGAAACTGCTGTCTCGGCGATATCTCTGATGTCGCTTACATCAATTATCTTTTAGACCAGTACGGCATTGATACTATTTCCGGCGGAGCAGTTATGGCTTTTGCCATCGAATGTTTTCAGAAAAATATTATTTCTCTCGTGATGACCAGGGGCCGGAAATTGGATTTTGGCGACGTGGAAACCATGGAATTTTTAGCGAAAGAAATTGCCGAACAAAAAAGCGAGCTGGGCAGGATTCTTGCTCTCGGCACCAAAAAAGCGGCACAGATTTTGGGCGGTGATTCTTTCGTTGCAGCCATCCAGGTTAAAGGATTGGAACAGTCCGGCTACGGCATCCGTGACGCTCCGGCAATGGCTTTAAGTTATATAACTTGCGGTATCGGTGCCCATCATAATGATTCTTGGGCAATCACGCGCGATATCGAAAAAGGCCGCAAATTATTGGAAGGCAAGGCGGAGTGGGTTGTTTATCTCCAGCATATAAGACCACTTTTTGACATGTTTGGAACTTGCCGTCTTCAGTGGGTTGAACTGCCGAATTTTTCCCTCGAACATTATCCGGAAATTTTCAAATGCGTGACGGGACTTGATTTTACTCTCGAAGAACTTTTGGAAAAATCAGAAAGGATTTTCAATCTGACGCGTTGTTTTTGGAAAAGGGAAAATCCGGATTTTGGAAGGGCATACGACCAGCCGCCGGTAAGATTTTTGAAAGAAGAAGTGCCTCTCGGTCCGACCTGCGGCGCGAAACTGGATCAGGAAAAAGTCGATTATCTTCTCGACGATTATTACAAACTTCGCGGTTGGGATAAAAACGGTATTCCGACCAAAGAAAAACTTGAGGAATTGGGTCTTGATTTTATCGTCAAAGACCTGTATCCCGATTCCGAAAAATAAAAAAAAGGAGGAAAATAAAATGTCGAAAAAAGACGAAATCTCGAAAAGCAGGATTTCAAGGGATGATGTAGAAAATTTTATTGATGTTCTTCGGGAAAAATTGAACACGAAGCTTCCTGATCGCTCATTTGTTGACGATGCTATCCGCGAAGCGGCCGATAAGGTTTTTGACGTCAGGGAAATTACCGCCAATAAAATCAAAGGTTTTTAATAAATATAAAAAATCCGCCTAATTTTTAGGCGGCTTTTGTTTTTTTAGTAGGGCTTGACAACCTTAAAATTTTTCCTAAAATAAGGAATATATGAAGAACACTATAAATATAAAGCCGTTAGGCGATCGCGTTCTCGTTGAGCCTTTAAGCGATGAGGAGCGCGAAAAAACGACCAAATTGGGACTTGTGATCCCTGACACCGTAGAAAAAGAAAAGTCCGAGCGGGGACGCGTTATTGCCGTGGGTTCGGGAAGAATAACCGATGAAGGAAAAATTATTCCGATGGGCGTTAAAAAAGGCCAGGTGGTAATTTTTTCAAAATACGGCCCGGACGAAATAAAAGTCGGAGACAAGGAATATTATATTATTAAAGAAGAAAATATTTTAGCAGTTTTAGAATAAACATATGGCAAAACAAATTTTATTTGACGAAAAAGCTAGGGCCGGCTTAAAGCGCGGCGTTGATATGCTTGCCGACGCGGTTAAAATCACTTTGGGTCCCAAAGGGCGCAATGTCGTTTTAAGCAAAGGATTCGGCGCCCCTGATATTACCAACGACGGCGTGACCATCGCCAAAGAGGTCGAGCTGGAAGATAAAATAGAAAACATGGGAGCCGAGATAGTGAAAGAGGTGGCGTCAAAAACAAACGATGTCGCCGGCGACGGCACGACAACAGCCGTGGTTTTGGCGCAATCCATTATCAAGGAAGGTTTTAAATTCGTGACAATGGGTATGAATGCCGTCGGTATCCGTCTCGGAATAGAAGAAGCAACCAAGCGCGTTGTTGAAGTTTTGAAAAAAATGGCAAAGCCGATTAAAAACAGACAGGAAATTATGCAGGTTGCTTCGGTTTCCTCGGAATCCGAAGAAATTGGGAATATCATTGCCGATACTTTGGAAAAAGTCGGAAAAGACGGCGTGGTTACCGTTGAAGAATCGCAGACTTTTGGCGTGGACAGCGAGATTGTCAAAGGAATGCAGTTCGACCGCGGCTACGTTTCCCCTTATATGATTACCAATGCCGAGAGGATGGAGGCGATTTACGAAGATTGCCATATTCTCATTACCGACAAGAAAATATCCGCTATCAATGAAATTCTTCCCGTTCTTGAAAAAGTCGTTCAGACGGGCAAAAAAGAACTGGTGATTATTGCCGAAGATTTGGAAGGTGAGGCGCTCGCCACTTTAGTTGTAAATAAAATTCGCGGCACATTCAGCGCCTTGGCCGTGAAATCTCCCGGTTACGGCGACCGCAGAAAAGAGATGCTTGAAGATATCGCCATTATGACCGGCGGAAAAGTTATTGCCGAAGAACTCGGTTTGAAATTGGATAAAGTGGATTTGAATATGCTCGGTCAAGCCCGAAGGATAATTTGTACGAAAGAAAATACGACAATTGTCGGAGGGAAAGGGAAAAAGCAGGCGATTGAAGACCGCGTCAATCAGATTCGGCTGCAAATCAAGCAAACCGATTCCGAATTCGACCGCGAAAAACTGGAAGAGCGTTTGGCGAAACTTTCAGGCGGCGTCGCGGTTGTTAAAGTCGGCGCGGCAACTGAAACCGAAATGAAATACAAGAAATTCAAAATAGAAGACGCGGTTAACGCTACAAAAGCCGCGATTTCTGAAGGAATTGTGCCGGGCGGCGGAACAGCGTTTATAAAAGCCGGAGTGATTGTTAATAAGCAATTCGAGGAAAATAAGATCAAAGCTCCTTCAAAGGAGATTGCGAAAGAGTTCAATGCCGGTTTTGAAATTCTTTTGAAAAGCTTGGAAGAGCCGTTGGCACAGATTGTTAAAAATGCCGGCAATGAACAGGGAGGCGCGATTGTTTCTGCCGTGAAAAATTCCGTTGGAGAAAGTTCTTCATCCAATTTCGGTTATGATGCTTTGAGCGGAAAAGTTATTCCCGACATGATAAAAGCCGGAATTATCGACCCGGTTAAGGTGACTCGTTCCGCGCTTGAAAATGCCGCTTCCGCCGCCTCGATGCTTTTGACAACTGAAGTGGTTATCGCGGATTTGCCGGAAAAGAAAGGACAATCTTGCGCTATGCCGCCATCAGGTATGGGCGGAATGGGCGGAGAGGATTACTAAAAGGATAATTAAAATCAAAAACCCTGTTTTAACGGGGTTTTTGATTTGACTTGCCTACTGATTATTTTTGAATTATAATAACCATATTATTAATTATTTTTACTATTATATATGACCAAAATTTTGATAGGTATTGCGGCCGTGGTTATCGGTTGGTTTGTTTATACATATAACCGTCTTATAACTTTGCGAATGAGGGCAAAGGAGGCAACCAGTGATATTGACGTTCAAACTAAGCGCAGATATGATTTGATTCCCAATCTTGTCGAAACCGTTAAGGGGTATATGGCGCATGAGCGCGGCGTTTTGGAAAACGTTACTAAAGCGAGAACAGAGGCGATGGGAATAGGCGGCAGCGCGCTTGAACGCGAGGGAAAAGAAAACGCTTTATCGGGAACATTGAAAACCTTATTCGCGGTTGCGGAAAATTATCCCCAACTTAAGGCAAACGAAAATTTTTTGGAGCTGCAGAGAGAGCTTACCGATACTGAAGATAAAATTCAGGCGGCGCGAAGATTTTATAATGCAACAGTAAGGGATTTGAATACGAAAATCCAGGTTTTTCCCGCAAGTATTATCGCGAAGATGTTTGGTTTTTCGGAAGTGAAATTTTTCGAAGCGGCATCGGAAGCCGAACGCGAACCGGTTAAAGTTAAATTTTAAAATTTTTGAAATATGTCTTTATACACTCAAAAGGATTCCAATATCCGCAAGACTTTTTTGTTATTCACGGTTTTTTTAATCGTG
>PFNV01000030.1:23255-23935 GCA_002792165.1 Candidatus Tagabacteria bacterium CG_4_10_14_0_2_um_filter_40_13 | reverse complement strand
GCGTCCTAGACCCGCTTGTTTTTCTTTGCGAATCATTAAAGATATTTTCTCAATTCTTCTCGTGTAATTCCGGTTTGTTTCAAAATGCTCAAAATCGTTCCTTTGGGCAAATCTTTGCCATGGCAAGGGACGACCGTTCTTCTTTTGTTCTTTGAATCGTAAAAAATAAAATGGCTTCCGGTTTTATGGTCAAGCCGAAAGCCTAATTTTTCTAAAATCTTAATTAATCTCTTTGCGGTTAAAACCGGCAATTTAGGCATAAATTAATTTCCCGGGCGGCTGTTTTTGTATATCTACGGTAGCCACAAAACTGTCGGCGTCAGAAGGGATGGCCTCGCCGTGCTTTTTTAAACTATGTAAATATCCCGAAATGGCGTCTCTGGCCATTTCTTTAGCTTCTTTTAGATTTTTGCCATAAGTGACGCAACCCGGTAAAGTCGGAACTATTACCGTAAAACCGCCTTCGGACTCTGGTTTAAATATAAGATTGTAATGCAAGATTTTTCTCATATTTCAATGATATCATAATAAAAAAATAAAAGTCAAATTATTCCTAATCCAGCGCTCCTTTCGTATATTTATTCGCCGGGTCCCACCCCTTCGGCGACCCTACGGGGCAGGTATCCGCCAGGAATCCAGGCCGGCGCCGTAGACCGCCTGTTTTTCTTTTTATTCTTCAG
>PFNV01000030.1:0-23248 GCA_002792165.1 Candidatus Tagabacteria bacterium CG_4_10_14_0_2_um_filter_40_13 | reverse complement strand
CTCCAATACTTTTTTTCTCAATTTTGCCATAAGATACTCGTTTAAGCCAAGCTCCGATGCTCGTTTTGTTTCCTTAAGTAAGGCCGCCAATTTATTTTTAAAATCCTCCAGTTTATATTTCTTCGATAATTCCTGATAAAAAATCCAGTCTATCTCGTCTGTTTTAAGTAAACTCAAAATATCAAGCCGGTCTTTTTCGCCTTTGACGGTACCTTGGCGTTTGGAAAAAACAAATTGTTTTAAAATTAAAAGTATCTCAATTTTTGGCACCTTAAAACCTTCTCGCCCAACCGCATAATCCCCTATTTCCTCAACCGGCAAACCCAAATCTGAATAATGAGGCAAATAGATATCAATATCGATTTCTTCCTGTTTAATTTCGTATTTTTTCAGGCGTTCATTTTTCGTCAAAGAATATTTTTTTCTTAGCTGCTCCAGCGCTTCATATTGAACAACCAAATCAATGTCTTTTGATTTGAGGGCTTTTGTATACAAAAAAACTGCCCAGCCGCCGATGAGAATGAAATCAAACTCCCGTTTTAAATCCTGAAGAAGTTTATAGCTTTTCTCGATTATTAAATCTTGATAAAACTCCGGCATAAATTTATATAAATATTTTTCTTCTCGTAGCTTCTAAAAAATCCTTGGCGTACCATTCGGGCAAATTCCATAAATCAACGAAGGTTTGCGCCAAAGTCGCCGTCTGGCCGTAATTTTTTATAAATTCGTCTTCTTTTAAAACTATTAAATTGGACGTTTTTGTTTTAACCGCGGGAAATCTTTTTTTAATTTCCTCCAAATCAAGCGCGTATATATAAACTTTATCGTAGTCGGCAGGCGCTTCTTGAAACTTGAAACGATATGCAGAATAAGCGGCATAAACAACCAAGGGCGGCATTTGTCCTTCTATATCAAAAACCGGCAAATCGGCTCTGGTCTGATAAATGATATCTTTTCTTAAATTTCTCGCTGTCGCCCAAAGATAAAGGAATTTTTCAATGTCAATAATGTGAAAATTACGGCCGGTGACTTTGATGACGCCAGTTTGTCTTGGCGCTTTAAGGGCGTTAAAAACCGTACTTAAGGAAAAACCAAATTTAGCCGCCAAATCTTTTTGCGTCAGTTGGCGGTTTTTTCGTTCAATCGCTTGAAATAAAATTTCTCGCCAGATAATCTCTTTTTTGGTCATTTCGTTTTTATCGGCTAATTTTTAGCCTCATTTCTATGATATTAGAAATAAATTAAATGTCCAGCGCTCCTCTTGTATATTTATTTGCCGGGTCCCAGAGCAACCAACTATCCAGGCCGACGTCGTAGACCGCCTGTTTTTCTTTACGGATCATTTCGACGGTATAGGTCGCGCCCAAGTCAAAATCCTGCAGCCAAGGCCTCAATTTTGAGGGACTGGAAGTCGCGGCCAGCAACCTTTCTGAAGAACTTACCATGGCGTGATAAATAACTTCATAGGGATGGTCGGCCGGGTTTTTGAATCCGTCATAATTCGGAGGATAATGCGAAGGATAAACCATCGGCGAAATATAATCGAAATACGGCTCCGCGTATTCCAAAATCTGGCCGATGTTCAAATCATCGGTATGCGTAGTGACAAAACCGAACATATCCGCGGAAAGCGGGATTTTCAGAGGCCGCAATTCTTTTTCCAGATAGGCGAAAAAAACTCTCATTGATTCCGCTTTGTTTTTAGCGCCGTCGGCATACGGCAAAACAATATCTTTCATATTCCCGTCCGACGGATAACGGATGTAATCAAAATTCAGTTCGTCAAAGCCGACGACCTCCGCTTCTTTGGAAACTTTTATGGTGTAATCCCAAACTTCGCGGGAAACAGGATTGAGCCAGGCTATTCCTTTGTAATCTTTCCAAACTCTGCCGTCTTTGCGTTTTACCGCCAAGTCGGGCCTCTTTTTCGCAAGATAAGCGTCCTGAAAAACGCTGATGCGGGCAATGGCGTAAATATTTTTACCATGGAGAATCTCTATGAATTCTCGGATATCGGGAATGCGATTTTCAACCGCGCCTGTCTCCTTAAGAACCGGATCGGAAACCTCGAAAGAAATATGGCCGGAATAATCTTTAATGTCAATGACAATGGAATTGAGTTCCGTTTCTTCTATTAATTTCACCATCCTTTGGCGCCAATCTTTGGTACCCGCCACCCAGCTGGTCATATAAATTCCTTTAACCGGCTTGGGCGTAGAAATATGCGTCGGCGTTCTTTTTGGCGCGGGAATATTTACGCTATTTAGGGCAGAAGAAGAAGCGGTATATTCTATTGATATGGGAACTTGTTTCCTGGAAAAAATAAAAATAGTTGCTCCAATAAAAAATATAACGGCAACCATTAAAAGCTTTTTGGGTTTAATAAGAAACATCAATTATTTTGCGGGGTGTTATTTTCGGATTCCCGCGCCGATTCATTGTTCTGTTTTACAGGAACCGATTCCGGCGGCTCGGGCGGAAGAATCTCGAAATCAGGATGCCGCCTTTGAGGAGCTTTGATAAGTGTAAGCATCCAAAAATTGATGACGGCAAGAACCGCGCCGGTCGCGATCAAAAAAAACATGGTCAATGTCGATGAAAAATCCAAAAAAGCAAGCAATATGACCCAAAGCCCCAAAATACCGCTAATCCAAATTTGCCACATAAATTTTTATCTTACTTTTTTCTTTTTGCCTTCTATTATTTTAGCATCCACCAGCAAATTATTTGCTGTTTCGGAAGTTTGCGCGCCTTTACTAAGCCAATGTTTTATTCTTTCCGTTTTAAATTGCGGACTGCCCCTTCTCGCGTCATAAGAACCGAGAAGTTCCAGGCGCTTCCCGCTTCGCGGCGGCTTTCGCGAATCAGTCAAAATCAGCCGAAAACTCGGGTCTTTGCTTCTTCCCACTCTTTGAAGCCGTATTTTTAGCATATGGATAATGATAGCCCGCCGATTTCGGCAAGTCAACAGAATAGAAAAAGCAATATTATTAAAACTTCCAATTTAAAACTTCGAATTAGAAACTTCCAATTTCCAAAATCAAAAGTCAACACTTACCCGCTCCAGCATTTAAATGCCATACTACCCTAAAGTAACCGAAAATGAGTTTTCAAATGAATTTCATTATCAATCGAATCGGCAATAATAAATCTGACGAATCTCCTTAGATCGTAAAATTCTATAAGATAATCTATTTCATCTTTACAATTATAAGGATGAACAAAAACGCTTTCTTGAAATTTATAAAACCCTAAATTTTTTAAGTGGAATCTTAATGTTTCTCTTGATTTTTTTCTATTGTCTGGAATATCAAAAAGTACAACCCGCCATTTTTTGTCCCACTGTTTCGGTTTTTTAATTTCCATCTTTTCCAAATCATAAGTAAGTGCTCTTCTCTTCCCCTCGCCGGTAAGAAACATTGTTATTGTTCCGTCTTTATTCTGTTTTTCGCCGATTAGCTTTGACGTGTATAAATTTTTAATCGCCCGCTTCAAAGATTGTCTTTCGATTTCTTTCCATTCCCTGCCAATCAATTTAATAATTTTAAAATATCTTGTTGGCGAACCGGAAAGCCCCAGGGCCAAGCCACCCGATAAAAGAAGCAAAATCTTTTTTTGTGTTTTTCCTAATCCTCTCGACATATTTAAAGATTATAATTCATCCTCCCTTTAATATCAACACTTACCCGCTCCAGCAGATAAGTGATTAAATTAATTAAATGAGAAACTATATAAACTGTGGAAAAACAGACCGACGAATCATGCCAAAATAAAAAGGCCTGTCCGTTTTAGGACAAGGCCTTGTTGAATTTACTTCACTTTAAATTTCATTCCGCCCGGAAGAAAATAGGTCGGCTCGAAAACCACTTCTTTGATCCTTCCCCTCCTTTTTCAAAATTTACCGGCTTGTTTTTCAAGTGCGTCTTTCCCTTTTTTGGTAATGCGCACGGCGTGACGGTACGTTTCAATGCCCCTATGGCGTTTTACGCCTACTCTCTTTAAATTTACCAAGCCCAGTTCATAACACAGGTTTACTGTCCCGGGGCCGACGCCCTTTATGAGAATTTTCTGGAGCCATTGCCCGTCATAAAGATACTCAAGCAACTTTTTAATGCGTCCGTTTTTCACTTTTTTCCTCCCTGCCCTGAGTTTAGTCAAAGGGCTTTTTCAAAGAATTTTATTCCAAAAACAAAATAGCGCTTCCAGCGCTATCCGTCAACACCGATACCTTATTTTTTTCCGGAGATTTTGCAACTAAAATTTCTACATCTTATCCTGCGCCGCCAGTTCTTCGGCTTCTTCAAATTTAATGGAAAGAATCTGGGAAACGCCCGTTCTGCCGATTGTCACGCCGTAAAGAATCCCGGCCTGTTTCATTGTTTCCCTGTTGTGAGTAACAATAATAAGCTGGGTACGCTCGCTTAAATCTTTAAAAATACGGGCGTACTTTTGCGAATTCGATTCGTCCAAGGCGGCGTCCACTTCATCTAAAACAAGGAATGGCGGCGGATTGACTTGAGTCATGGCAAAAAGCAAAGCGATTGAAGTGAGCGCGCGTTCTCCGCCGGAAAGCATATCAAGAGAACGAATTCTCTTGCGCGGAATATTTACGGAAATCTCTATTCCTTCTTCGGCTTCTTCTTCTTTTTCTTCCCCGACGCCTTTCAGGGTCGGGGCTCCGACCTCGATTTCATCGAGCGTCGGAGCTTCATCCTCCTTTTTCCGCCTCGATGTCTTTACCACTTTTAATTCCGCCGTTCCTCCACCGAACATCGTTACGAAAAATTTTTGGAATTCGCCGTTAATCGCCAAAACGCCTTTTTGGAAATCATTATCTATCTTTTCACCGAGCTCTTTCATCAAATCAACCAAAGATTTTTCCGCGACATCCAAATCGCTTAATTCTTTGGAAAAGAAATCGTCACGTGCTTTAACCTGCCGGTATTCTTTCAAAACTTCATCGCCAACTCCCTCGGAATCTTCAAGTTTTATTTTCAATCTTTCTATTTCTCTGCGAATTTGTTCTCTTTCGGCAGATTCCCAAGGACCGTCCTTAAGGGATTCCAAGGACAGTCCTTGGAGAACGGCGATTTCTCCTCCCATAAAATGTTCCGCGGATTGCTTCTCTGATTCCAATTCGTCTTTCCGATTCTTCCATTTTTCTTCTTCTATTTCGAAAGATTTGAGATAATTTCTCAAATTGCTTGCCGAAAGCTCGGCATTATGAAGCTCGCGTTCCGCGCCCCTCTTAAAATACTCTTTTTGTTCTGCTTCGGATTTGTCTTGCGCTATCTTTATCGCCATCTCTTTTTCCCTATACCTAATATCTTCAATCGAAATATTCAATTCATTGCGTTTCTTTTTTAATTCGTCAAGATCGGAATCGAAAGTAGCCCTTTTTTGCGCTCTTATTTCAGAAGAAAAATCGTCAACTGCTTTCTGAATTTTTTCTAAAACCGCTTTTGTATATCCTTCTTTAAGGTGTTTATCCAATTTTTCCAGGAATTTTAGGACTGTCGAACGCTCAACCGAATCTTTCGCCATTTCTTTTTGCCGAGATTCGACAAGCTCTATCATCCCTTCGCATCTTCCCAAATCCCTTTCCAAAAATGAACGCTTTAGGCGTATATCTTCCAGCTCATTTTCCAATTTCAAAAATTCCGCAGGAGCGACAATTTTTTCCTCTTTTTCCAATGCCGACCGGAGACTTTTTATCTTTTCTTCTAATGCCTTCAACTCGCCTAACGGTTTCGTACGTCCGGCTTCCAACCGTTCAAATTCTTTATTCAAATATTTTATTTCTTTAGAAAAATATTCACGGCATAATTCTTTCAGTTTGTCGCGCAAAGTAAGCGCTTTCTCCACCTTTTCGCTTTGTTTTTTCAGGAATTTCAGATGGGGCTGAATTTCTTTCTGTAAAGATTCCACTTGGCCGATATTTTCTTCGGTTCTTTTTAATTTTCTTTCTGCTTCCTTACGTTTCAACTGGAATATTTTGAGTCCCAAAGCGTCTTCAAGTATTTCCCTTCTCTCTTTTAAAGAAGCGGAAAGAATGCGGTCGGATTCACCCTGACTGATAATATGATGGCTCGATGCACCAAGCCCGAGCTTGCTCAAAAGTTCAACAACATCCTTAAGCCGCACCTGGGAATTATTGATCAAATATTCGTTGGCGCCGTCGCGATATGCTCTGCGGGAAATAATAACTTCGTCATAACCAAGTGTCTCCAAATGTTTCCCGGGATCAACCCCGTTAGAAGTCCGATTTGCCGAAAGCAAATCGGCAGACATTTTTAATGTCTTACTTCTAACGGGGTCAAAAACGAGCGTCACCGATGCCTTACCTATGCGGGGCACTGAAGCCGAACCGTTAAAAATAAAATCTTCGCTCTTTTTACCGCGAAGGCTTTTGAGCGACTGCTCGCCGAGCGCCCACTGAATGCTTTCCACGATATTCGATTTGCCGGAGCCGTTCGGCCCGACAATCGCAGAAATCTGCGCCGGTAATTCCAAAACAACATGTTTAGCGAATGATTTAAAGCCGGTGAGTTCAAGACGTTTTAAACGCATGTTTTTGTATATCGTCTATTGAAGTCGGACTTCGATAGACTCCGTATAAACTCCGTAAATTTTAATTCCACTTTTTCTTTTTAAGGGCCGATTCGGCGGCGCTTTGATGAGCCTCCTGCTTTGAAGCGCCCTCGCCTTCGGCAATCAGCTTATCGCCGAGATAAACTCCCGCTATAAAATGCTTGTTATGATCCGGCCCCCATTCGCTTAAAATTTTATATACGGGAGTAATTACTTCCATCTCTTGCGCTTTTTCCTGAAACAAACTTTTCGCGTCGCGCAAACCTTTAGTTTTAAAATCTTCAACTAAGGGAAGAAGAATAAATTTTTCTATAAATGAACGGGTCGCGTCATAACCTCTATCAAGATAAATGGCGCCTATTAACGCCTCCATCGCATTTGCCAAAATATACTGCCGCGCCTTGCCCAAATCCTTTTCTTCGCCTCTCGACAAAAACAAAAAACTATTCAAACCTAAATCGCTGGCAACCTGAAAAAGCGTAGGGGCTTTAACCAACGCCGCGCGGAAATTAGTCAATTCCCCTTCGGCTGTGAGCGGATATTTTTTATAAAGATATTCGGTAACAATTAATTCCAAAACCGCGTCGCCCAAAAACTCCAACCGTTCGTTGTGTTTCATTTTTTGTTTTGGTCTTTCGTTTAAATAGGAACGATGAGTAAGAGCTTCCTTAAGAATCTCCCTGTTTTTGAATTTTATTCCGATTATTTTTTCTAGTTTTGCGTAGTTGATAACCATTCTATTGCTTTGTTTATCATCGGCCTGAGATCGTCATATGTTTTCAGGTTTTCAAGTTCCGACATTTCAAACCACCTGGCGTCATTAAGCCCGCCGGACTTTCCAAGAACAAGTTTGGTATCGGAAGTGGAAGCCAAAAAATAAGTGACGCCTTTTTTAATCTGTCCCCTTTCGGGGTTGTAAGCGATATAATCGTTTGAACCGATTTCTTTTTCTATTTTGAGATTTTTCAAGCCAAGCTCTTCCTTGACTTCGCGGCTTGCCCCTTCGTCAACATGCTCTCCTTTTTCCAGCCGGCCTTTGGACAAAGTCCAGTAGCCGAAAACATCGTGAACCAAGGCGAAAAATATTTTTCCGTTCTCTCTGCGGTAGACAATCGCTCCGCCCAATTTTTCTTCGGGCAGATTTGCGATATCCGCAATAGTTTTTTTCTTAGTGTCTTCTTCTTTGCCAGGCTCCCCTATTTCCCTGTAAACGGTTCCCAAAACCCCGTTGACAAACTTTCCGGAAGTTTCACCGCCGAAAGTTTTTGCAAGTTCAATCGATTCATTAATAGCGACTTTAGGCGGCACTTCGCTTCTGTCGGAAAACAAAAGTTCAAAAAGGCCGATGCGCAAAACATTCCTGTCGATAATGGCAATCTGCTCAATCGGCCATTCGGGTGCGGCTTTTTCGATAATGGAATCTATCGCTTTTTGATTTTTTAAAACGCCGGAGATCAGTTGTTCAACGAACGTCGAATCTTCGAGCCCCGGCGCAAATTCTTCAATATTTTTACGGACAACAGCGTCAAGGGCAGACTTATCTGCCTTATTAAAATCCCACTCAAAAAGGGACTGCATTGCTATAGAACGTGAAAGATGACGATTAGCCATGCTTATTGATTAAAATTTTACTTTTTTGAAAGTTCTTCCGCGCTAAGCGGTTTTTCATCTCCCTCTTTCTTTTCCTGCTCTTTTAATGCTTTCTCTTTCGTCTTACGTTCCTTTTTAGCCAATTTCTTTAAAACGTCAATAACCTCGCGGCCGCTATAAGTGCCGCAATTCTGGCATACAGTATGAGACAAAACCTCTGTTCCGCATTTCGGACATTTTGAAAAACGCGCCTTTTTCAAGGCATGATGCGACCTGCGCTGTCCCGTAGCCGATCTTGTATGACGCATTCTTACAACCATTGATTTTATACTAATCTAAATTTGAAATCCTTGCAATATTATGCGCTTTCAAGTTGCGGCAAAACGACCGGCGGTGCAAAGAACAAAGACCGTGTTTTTTAAGCATCTTATAATGCAGTTTCGTGCCGTAACCTTTGTGCTTATCGAAACAATACCGGGGAAATTTTTTATGAAGACGGAACATTTTGGCGTCGCGCCTTGTTTTGGCGATTATCGAGGCGGCGGCTATTATTGATACTTTCTCGTCTCCTTTAATGATAGTTTTCTGATTATAATTTTTCGGCGCGGACATCGCGCCGTCCAATAACACCAAATCGGGACAAAGGTTAAATCTTTGTAAAACCCTTGCTGTGGCGAGCCGAACTGCTTTTTGAATACCGATTTTATCAATAGTTTTCGGACCGATTAACGCGCAATGGCATTCAAATTTTTCATACAAAATTGCAGCCCATTTTTCTCTTTGCTTCGCCGACAATTTTTTAGAATCTTTGATATTGCGAAGAAAATAAATTTTGGAAATTCTAGGTGTGGGCGCGCAAAATTTTCGCGAAGCGAAAATTTTAGGGATAAGGAATTTCCAAAATTTGATTTTCGAAGCACTTAATAAAATCTGCGTTGCCACACCAGCGACCGCAACCGGCCCCGCCAGCGGCCCCCTGCCGGCTTCGTCTATTCCGATTATAATGTATTTTTTCACTTAAAATATCATAACATTTCCAATATAATAAATTAAATAAATTCATTTCGTAAACTAGCAAAACTAACAAAATATCGCGGTCGCGACATTTTGTTATACATACATATTTGAAAAACAAAAAACCAGGGACATTTCTGCCTCTGGTTCGTAAAATAATTTACTCGGTCTTTTTAATTTCTTCGGTTTTTTCGACTCCAAAAATCTTCTGCAATTCCCCTTTTTTGGCTAACAAAGTCCAAAGCGTGGATAATGCGTGCCGATTTTCAATTTTATCCCAAGAGCAAAGAAGTTCTTTCATCCTGTCAGAATTTGGTTCGCGCCTAACGTTCAAAAAATGATCTAAATTTATGATTTTTAAATATTCATCTGCATAATTTCCGGGTTTGGTAAACAAAAAATCCCATAATGTCTTTATTGTCTCATCCGAAACAAAATTGTAATTCACCAACTCCTTAAACATCCGATTATTAATTAAAACATCAATAATCGGATATTCTTTCATATCTTCTTTTCTGACATTATTAAGGTAAGAATGGACGAATTTTTTAACCTGTCCGGCTGAAATATTAATGTAAGAATAAAAATCTTTCTTGGATAACAAAACCAGAATCAGTCTTGCGTATGGTCTCCCATTCCTATCGGAGGACTCTTGTTTCCATTCCGGAAGAAGAAATAGAAAAGTTTCCAAAAGCGGGTTACAAATATATTGAAATTCACTCTCACGGCTTAAATTATTTTGCTCGTAAAGAACGCTTTGTAAGAACTCTAATTTTTCTTCCAAAGTAATTTTCTGGAAATCTTTCACTGCCAGAATAATGCTTCTGGCCATTTCAAGATTCCTGTTGGCGAACCATATATCCTCGAGTTCGCCAATGGAAAGCTCTTCCCTTTCCTTCCATTGTTTTTTGACATCTGACATTTCTCTTTCCTCCTGTCGATTTTATTGTTGCTCATCGAACAATAAATCTACCCGATTTTCCGAGTTTTAGACCATTATCGGCTCATCATTAAGCCGACGTCTTCCCGTCAAACCAAGTTTTCAAAGAGCAATTCATTCCTAGCAAATATCCACAGCGACGTCAAGGATAAAAAAACTTAATTTAACAAAATGGCGCGGTCGTTCATTTTTGTCAAATTCGGGAAATAAAAAAACCAGATGCTTGTCTGCCGTTAGGTAAGTATTTTGCCTTTGAAGATTTTTTTTGTAAACTAGAAATATGTCTTTTGTGCACCTACATACTCATTCCCACTATTCCCTTCTTGACGGTCTCGCGAAAATTGATGACTTGGTAAACGAAGCGGTTCGGCTCAAAATGCCGGCCTTAGCTTTAACAGACCATGGCAATCTTTACGGCGCCATTGAATTCTACAAAAAAGCGAGAGCCGCCGGATTAAAACCGATTATCGGAGTTGAGACGTATCTTGCCAAGCGTTCGCTTTATGAAAAGCAATCCGGCATCGACGACAAACGCTATCACTTGATACTTTTAGCGGAAAATAACGTTGGCTATCAAAATCTTTTGAAACTCGTCTCCATTTCCAACCTTGAAGGGTTCTATTATAAACCCCGTCTTGACAAAGAAACCATCCGCAAATATTCGAAAGGGCTGATCGCTCTTTCGGCCTGTCTATCCGGAGAACTTTCACGCGCTCTTCTTGCCAACGACCCGGAAAGAGCCGAAGAACTTGTTTTGGAATACCAGGGCATTTTCGGAAAAAATTCTTTTTTTATAGAAATAGAACACCATCCCGGAATTCCCAATCACGCAAAGATACAAAAACAGCTCGTGGAGCTCGCCAAAAAAACAGGGACGCCGCTTGTCGCAGCCCAGGATATCCATTATCTGAAACGCGAAGACGCCGAAGCCCAAGACATTCTCTTGGCGGTTCAGACAAATAATAAAATAAGCGACGATGAACGGCTTACAATGAAAGAAGACGATTTTTCTTTCACCGGCGGAGATGAAATGGCGGAATTTTTTAAGAATACGCCGGAAGCAATAGAGAATACCGTAAAAATCGCCGAGAGATGCAATGTCACGATCGAATTGGGAAAAATCCAGCTTCCCTATTTCGAAGTTCCCGAAAAAGAAACTCCCGATTCCTATCTTGAAAAACTTTGCGAAAAGAAACTTCCGGAAAGATTCGGCCAGAGCATATCCGAAGAAATAAAAAATCGCCTTAAATACGAACTTTCGGTCATCGGGAAAACAGGTTTTGCGCCGTATTTTTTGATTGTTCAGGATTTCGTCAATTGGGCAAAGAACAATGGCATTGTTGTCGGTCCGGGCCGAGGTTCTGCCGCCGGCTCTTTGGTTTCCTACATTTTAAGCATCACCGACATTGATCCGCTTAAATACAATCTTCTTTTCGAACGTTTTTTAAATCCGGAAAGAATCTCTATGCCCGATATCGACCTTGATTTTGCCGACACAAGGCGGGATGAAGTTATAGAATATCTTTCCAAAAAATACGGTACTGACCATGTCGCCCAAATCATCACTTTCGGAACAATGGCAGCGCGCGCCGCAATCCGCGACGCCGGCCGGGCGCTTGGTTTTAATTATAGTTTTTGCGATGAACTCGCAAAAATGATTCCATTCGGATTTTCGCTTAAAAAAGCGCTGAATAGAGTAACTGAACTCAAAAATTCCTATCATTCCAACCCCGATACGCAAAAACTTCTTGATACGGCAAAAAAACTGGAAGGCGTCGCCAGACACGCTTCGGTACACGCCTGCGGAATCGTCATCACAAAAAATCCTCTTGATGAATCAATTCCTTTGCAGTACGCGACTGCAAAAGGCGAAGAAGGAATTAAAAACCAAATTGTCATCTCTCAATACGAAATGCATGCCGTCGAAGACTTGGGCCTCCTTAAAATGGACCTCTTAGGATTAAAAAATCTTACAATCATCGAATCAACAATGAATCTTATTAAAGAAATTCATCAAAAAGAAATCGACACGAAAAACCTCGAACCGAATGATCCGAAAGTGTTCAAAACTTTGGCAGGCGGACACACGGTAAGCGTGTTCCAACTCGAAGGTTCGGGAATGACGCATTACTTAAAAGAACTGGTGCCGACAAATTTCGAAGATATCATTGCTATGATTTCCCTTTACCGTCCGGGTCCGATGGAGCTTATCCCTTCATATATAAAAAGGAAGCACGGCCAGGAAAAAATTTCCTATCTTCATCCGAAACTTGAACCGATACTAAAAAACACTTACGGCATCATGATTTATCAGGAACAATTGATGCAAATGGCTCGCGATGTTGCGGGATTCACAATGCCTCAAGCCGATACTTTGCGCAAAGCAGTCGGCAAAAAAATAAAAAAACTGATGATGGAACAAAAAGAGAAATTCGTAAAGGGCGTCCTTGAAAATACGGACTCAAAATCCTTGGGAGACGCGCTTTGGAAATTGATCGAACCGTTCGGAAGCTACGGCTTCAATCGCTCGCACGCCGCGGCTTACGCCTCAATCGCCTATCAAACCGCTTATCTTAAAACGCACTATCCTCTGGAATTTATGACCGCGGCAATGGCTGCCGAAGAAAAAGACGTCGAGAAAATCGCTCTTTTGGTGACGGAATGCGAACGCCTGGGAATAAAAGTGCTGGGGCCGGATATTAATGTAAGTATGCAAAGTTTTACTCCGGATCCGCCCGCTTCGACTCAGCGAGGCGAGCCGTCTTTTATCCGTTTCGGATTGGCTGGCATTAAAAATGTCGGCCACAATATAGTCGAAGCGCTCGTGGGCGAAAGAGAGCGCGGCGGTCTCTTCCGCTCTCTTAATGATTTATTGGAACGCGTCCGCGATAAAGACCTGAATAAAAAATCTCTCGAAGCGCTTGCGAAAACCGGCGCGCTCGACAAACTCGCCGAAAGAAACGCGATTATCGAAAACATGGATAAAATTTTGGAATACCATAAAGAGAGCGGAAAAACATCGAATAAAAATCAATCTTCCCTTTTCAGTCTCGTCGAAGACAAATCATCTCTTCCCGGATTGAAATTAAAAGAAACAACTCCCGCGACTTCCAAAGAAAAACTTCAGTGGGAAAAAGAATTGCTTGGCTTGTATGTTTCCGGACACCCGCTTGAAAAATTCAAAGACGCCCTCAAGAAATACAAAGTGAACATCGCGGATATCAAAAAACTAGGAGACGGAACGCCGGTGGTCGCCGCGGGAATGATTGAGGAAATAAAAAAAATCATCACCAAAAAAGGAGAACCCATGCTTTTCGTAAGACTTGCCGATTTTTCCGACAGCATTGAAGTTGTGATTTTCCCGAGAATGCTTCTCGCCTTCGGCCATTTTTTCCAAATCGGCAATTGCATTGTAATCAAAGGCAAGCTCTCATTCCGCAACAGCAACCCCTCGATTATCGCGGATGAACTAAGAAGATTGTAAAAAATGGCATTTGTGGATAACTTTTGACTCTATTGACTTTTAATAAGCGCTTGCTATAATGACAATATAACTACGAAAAAAACCCTATTAAGGTTCGTCCTTAATGGGGGTTTTTTCTTTATTGGACAATAAAATCTTGGTTTTTATGTCGCCTAGATAAGTAATTGGTGCGTTAGTTCTTTTTAATAATATTGAACATTTTTCTTGAATACTCGGGGAAAGGATAATTTTCAATTTGTTTTTTTCTTGCAAAAATTTTACTAAACTCGCATAATCTCCGTCACTAGTAACCAATATTAAATTCTCGCAAGAATTTTCATAAACATCTCTCGCCGCCTGCAAGACTAAATCAGTATCGCAATTTCCTTTTGCTTTTTTATCGCCATCATAAACTACTTCTTTAAACATTAATGTAAAACCCGCTTTCTGTAATGCTTCATACATATCCTTCTCCTTGGGAATTAAACCGATAAAATAATAAGCCATAGTCACTCCGTATTTATCAGTTAGCCATTTTCTAAATCTTAGAAAATCAATATTCCAACCGGAATTTTTTACACCACGGTATAAATTATTGCCGTCTATATATGCATAATTGTTTTCTTTTAAGATCATAAACTTATTTTGCTAAAAAATGTTTAACCTTTGAAATAATAATGAAGATCATTCAATAAAGCGTCGAATTATTAAAATATAAATTATTTTTGCTAAAAGGGCTCCTCCGAAAAAAACTAATTAACAACATCCACCATTCAACGAAATAAGATTTATAAAGTCCATATACAGTCAACACTGCGCCTATAGAAAAGAGAATAGGTGAAGCGAAAGGACGATATATCATTTGATCTAATTCATCGGCCTCTCGTGGCCATATTGGCAAACGACCACCTCTAGACCATAGCCAAAAAACTTGTCCGATTGCAGTAATAATAAAAGGAATAATGAATTTCATAAATTATGACTTAAAATCAAACATCCAATTTCTAATAATTAAATTATGAACAATTTTGAAAAATAATCAATTATGGTATTGTTATTTTATGGCTGATATTGAAACAAAACGACACTCTCTAGCCCACATGCTCGCGATGGCGGTTTTGGATTTGCGGCCGGATACGAAGCTTGGAATCGGGCCGACAATAGAAAACGGATTCTATTATGATTTTGATTTCAACGGCCCCCCGCCCGGTGCCGATTGTTTTGAAAAATTGGAAAAAAAAATGACGAAGTTGATCAAGGGGAATTTTGAATTTGAACGCCGGGAAATTCCAGCTGATGAGGCCAAAAAAATATTCGCGAGCCAGCCATATAAACTTGAACTCATAGAAGAATTGAGAAAAAACAAGCAGCTGATTTCTATTTATAAGTCGGGCGAATTTATTGACCTTTGCGCCGGGCCGCATATTGATTCAACCGAAGACTTAAAAACGGTAAGTTTCAAGCTGATGAAAATCGCCGGTGCTTACTGGAAAGGTTCTGAAAAAAATCCGATGCTCACGAGAATTTACGCGGTTGCTTTCGATTCCCCCGATGAATTGAAAAATTATATTCAAATGCAGGAAGAAGCTGAAAGACGCGACCATAGAAAACTCGGCAAAGAATTGGAAATATTCACTTTCAGCGAAGAAATCGGCCAAGGACTTCCGATTTGGCTTCCCAACGGAACCATTATTAAAGACTTGCTCGAAGATTTGGCCAAGAAAAAAGAGGCAATCGAAGGATACCAGCGTGTAAGCACCCCGATAATCGCCAGGGAAAGTCTTTTTATAAAAAGCGGCCACCTTCCCCATTACAAAGAAAGCATGTACTCGCCGATGGACATAGACGGCGAAAATTATTATTTGAAACCGATGAACTGTCCGTTTCATCACGCGGTTTACGCTTCCAGGCCGCGGAGCTACCGCGAATTGCCTTTGCGCCTGGCGGAATACGGCCTTTGCCACAGATACGAAAAAAGCGGAGAACTCCAGGGACTGATGCGGGTAAGGTCAATGGAAATGAACGACGCTCATATTTATGTAAGGCCTGACCAGGTAAAAGAAGAAATAAAAAAAGTCATAGAACTACACGAATATTATTACAATCTTTTTGGCGTCAAGAAAACAAAATACCGCCTGTCGCTTCACGATAAAAAAGAACTCGGCGAAAAATATATCGATATGCCGAAAGCCTGGGTAGAAAACGAAAAAATACTCCGCGAAGTCCTCAAGGAATTGAAAGTTGATTATTATGAAGCTGAAAACGAAGCCGCATTTTACGGCCCCAAGATAGATATTCAAATTTATTCGATAATCGGAAAAGAATATACTTTAGGCACGGTTCAATTGGATTTCGCCCAGCCTGCGCGCTTTGGCCTTAAATACACCAACGAAAAAGGGAAGGAGGAAATGCCTTACGTGATTCACCGCGCTCCGCTCTCAACTCATGAAAGATTTATCGGATTTTTACTCGAACATTATGCCGGAGCTTTCCCGGTTTGGCTCGCGCCGGTACAGGTTGAAATCATAGCGGTAAGCGAAAAATTCAACGATTACGGAAAAAAGATTACGACAATTTTAGCAAAAGAAGATTTGCGGGTAAAATTTAACAATGATAACGAAACTTTAGGCAAAAAAATCCGCAATGCCGAACTTCAAAAAATGCCTTATATTATAGTAGTCGGCGAAAAAGAGGAAAAATCCGGAACAATTGCGGTTCGCGAACGCGGAAAAGGTGATTTGGGGACAATGAATATTGACGATTTCATCAAAAAGATTAATCTGGAGATAGAGTAGAAATTATTATAATTGGCAGCGAGGAAAAAATGAAAATTTATTTTCATTTCGGTCGAGCGAACCAATTAAACGGAGTATAATTAATAAAAATAAAAAATATGGAGGGCCTAAAAATGCCGCAAGAGCCAATCGACGACAAAAAAGAAGAGCGTGAAAAACAATCTGCAAATGATGAATTACGGAAAAATATTGAAGAAATCAAAAAACGCGACGACAAAAAAAGTTGGCTCAAAGAAAAATTCGATAAGTGGCGCGAACAGTTGTAAAGATATTTTAAGGTAATTTTAAAAAAGGCACTTTCGCAGCGCCTTTTTTGTTTTTGGAGGAAAATAAATTTTGGAAATCGTAGGTGTGGGCGCGCAAAATTTGCGAAGCAAATTTTAGGAATAAGCGATTTTCAAAATTTGATTTTCCGGAAATTTCTACACATCCAGATTTTGGACGGCTTTTGCGTGGGTTTCAATAAATAATCTTCGCGGTTCGACTTCTTTGCCCATCAAAATATCAAAAGCTTTATCGGCTTCTTTGGCGTCATCAATGGTAACGCGCTTCAAAACCCGGCGATTGGGATCCATTGTCGTTTCCCAAAGTTGAATAGGATTCATTTCACCCAAACCTTTATAGCGCTGAATATTTACGTTGGCTCCGGCTTTTGCAATTTCCTTTACAATTTTATCTTTTTCGGAATCGGAATAAGCGTAGCGCGCATCTTTCCCATATTGAATCCGGTAAAGCGGCGGCTGGGCAATATAAATATAACCGGCATCGACAACAGGCCTGTAATAACGATATAACAAAGTGAGCAGAAGTGTGCGGATATGAGCGCCGTCAACATCGGCATCGGTAGCGATAATAACACTGTGGTAACGCAATTTTTCTATATTCAGATCATCTGCGATAGACGCTCCCAAAGCGGTAACCAATGCCTTTATTTCATTATTGATAAGCATTTTATCCAAACGGCTCCGTTCGACATTCAAGATTTTTCCCTTTAAAGGCAAAACTGCTTGGGTTCGCCTGTCTCTTCCTTGTTTTGAACTGTTATGCACAAAAATGCCGCCCGCTAAAGCAAAATTATGGGTTCCGGTAACTTCGATATCGTAAACATCAATCTTTTTTTTCAGAAGGATGATACGTTTGATACGATGATTATAATTCAAAACCGCAGGCTTTAAATCTTTTGCCTCTTTATAGCCGCCGTCACGCAACATGAATTTATGATCGGGAGTGCAAATTATTTCTTTATCATTATCCAAAACAATCTTAATTACTTCTGCGCGCCTTTTTGTTATTCTCGGATTTTCGATTAAGGAAATTCTAATATTTCCGTCTTTATCAATGGTATAACAATAATTTCTTTTCCCTTTTTTATGTTCCTCAACCAACTTTTCGAATGTGATATTTCTTCCGTCAACTAACGCAATCTCCGTGTCTCCGGAAAAACAGCCACCTGCGGAATCTCCTTCGACAATGAACAATTCCGATTCGGCAGGGTCTCTAGACTGGCAGTCGGCAAGTTTTCCCGGCAAAGTGAGACCTTCCAAAGCGCCTTTTCTTAAAACATTTTCCTTGGCGGCCTTGGCGGCCTTTCTCGCCTTAAGAGCCAAAATCACTTTTTCCAAAATCGCCCGGCTGTCTTGCGGATGCTCTTCGAGAAAATGAGAAAAAGCTTCGGAAAAAACGCTGTCGGTAGCGCTCCGCGCTTCGGTATTTCCGAGTTTTGCTTTTGTCTGGCCTTCAAATTGCGGTTCACGGAGTTTTATGGAAATTACCGCCGTCAAACCTTCGCGCACGTCATCGCCGGAAAGATTTTCTTCTTCAGCTTTCAAAAAATTATTTTTCCGCGCGTAATCATTCAAAACACGCGTTAATGCGGTCCTGAAACCGGTTATATGCATTCCTCCTTCCTGGGTATAAATATTATTCGCGAAACTCACTTCCCGCGATTGGTAATCTTCCACATATTGAAGCGCGACTTCAATAAACATTTTATCCTCTTCGACGGTCTTGCCGACGTAAAAAATCTCCGAATGTTTCGGAACAAAATTACTGTTCAAATGGTCAACATATGAACGCAATCCTCCTTCAAAATAAAAAGTATAAAAATTATGGAGCAAATAATCTTTTTGACGCTGGTCGGAAAATTTTATCTTTAATCCTTTCATCAAATAGGCCTGCTGGCGAAGGTGTTCTATGATACGGTCCCAGTTGAAATTAATATCTTTAAAAATCTCGGGGTCGGGTTCAAAAGTGACCGATGTGCCGGATCCGCCGCATTTCCCGATTTTCTTGACTTTTGATTTTGCCTTGCCTCGTTCATATTCCTGAACCCATTGTTCATTATCGCGACATACGTCGGCCCGCATCCAAATGGATAAAGCGTTAACCACCGAAACTCCCACGCCATGAAGACCGCCGGCAATTTTATAGGACTCGCCGCCGAATTTGGCGCCTGCATGAAGAGTGGTCATTACCGTTTCCAGGGCCGATTTTTTTGTTTGTTTGTGAATTTCAACGGGAATGCCTCGGCCGTCGTCAACGACCCTTACTTTATTTCCGGGCAAAAGAACAACGGAAATATTCTTGGCATAACCTGCCATCGCTTCGTCAATGGAATTATCCACCACTTCCCAAACCAAATGATGAAGGCCTTCTGTGCCCGTTGAACCTATATACATTGCCGGCCTTTTTCTCACGGGTTCAAGCCCCTCCAAAACATAAATGTCTTTGGCGGTATAGCTGTCTTTCGTTTTTTTCTCTTTTTCTTTGACCATATGTTTATTTCCTCACTTCCCAATCGGAATTTCCTTCAATGGCTTTAATAATTTTATCAATCAAAACATTCACCTCTTTATCGCTTAACGTTTTTTCACTGCTCTGAAATATCAGATGAAAAGCCAGATTCTTTCTATTCGCGCCCAACTCATCGCCTTTATAGATATCGAACAGATCGGTGTCTATCAAAAGTTTGCCGGCCGTATTTTCTATGACATCAAGAACATTTATAACTTTCGTGGACGGCGGAACCAAAACCGCAATGTCGCGAATCATTGCCGGGTATTTAGAAACGGGGCGATATTCAATTTCTTCGGTGGCAAGCCGGATTAATTCCTCCAAATCAATCTCGAAAGTATTCGGACTCATAATAAATCCGATTCCGTCATTGCCTATTTTGATTTCAACCCGGTTAATAGGAGGTTCAGGTGAATTGTCAAACCAAAAATCGCTTATGCCCAATCCGGAAAGCAAAGCATCTATAACTCCCTTGATTTCAAAAAACACATCCGTATTTTTTTTATTATCTTTATATACGACAACGCCGGCCAGTTTATTTTTTTCAATTATTCTTTCATGCGCTTTCCTGAAAATTTTTCCAATCTCAAATATTTTTATTTCATCAAAATATTTTAAATTTTGCGCTGCGTTCATCCTTAATCCATTCCAAAGATCCATTCTTAGATATTTTTTATCCATGGCAATCGGATTTTCAATCTCAATTTGACCAATTTTTGCGAAAGAATAATTATAAACTTCCGAAAAGCCCGCGCCGACCAAAATATCGCGAATGACATTGCCATAAAAATAGTTATCGTTGCGGCGAACCGGCATCAGAACCCCTTCCGGTATCTCAGCCGGAATTTTATCGTAACCGTAAATCCTGGCGATTTCCTCTATAACATCTTCTTTGCGCGCCAAATCCATTCTTTCGGACGGGCACATAACCGTAATCTCTCCTTTTTCTTTTTTCGGCTCCAATCTAAGCCGGTTTAAAATCGAAAGCGCTTTTTTCTCCGGAATTTTGACGCCCAGTAAACTTGCAACATCCTTAAAGCCAAAGGAAATGCGACTAGGCTTGAATTTTTTAGGGTAAAAATCTATTTTCTCGGAAACAATTTTCCCGCCCGCGGTTTCAGAAATCAGCGCCATCACTCTTTCTATGGCATCGGCAGCCAAAGCGGGAGAAATTTCATTTTCGAATCCCACCGAAGCTCCCGTGCGCAAACCCAATTTTTGCGAAGTCTTCCTGATATTAATCGGTTCAAAATTGGCCGATTCTATTATTATGTTTTTCGTTTTCGCATCTATCTCTTTTTTCTTTCCTCCCTTGATGCCGGCAATGGCAATCGGATCCGAACTATCGGCAATAACCAGCATACTTTTATCGAGTTTGTATTCCTTATTATCCAAAGTAATAATTTGTTCTCCCTCTTTCGCGCGCCTCACAACTATTTTCGCAGGATTCAATTTATCCATATCAAAGGCGTGAAGGGGCTGTCCCAGTTCAAACATCACGTAATTCGCAGAGTCGACGATATTATTTATCGGCTTTTGACCAAGAACAATCAATCTTTCTTGCATCCAGCTTGGAGACGGTCCCACTTTAATGCCCAGCATAATTCCCGCGATATACCTTCTGCAAAAATCCGACTCCTGCACATCAAGTTTTAAAAATTCCTCCGCTTTTCGTTTTTCGATTGCAAGTTTTTGCTGTGGTTGAATTTTTAAAGGAATATTGCAGACAACTGAAATTTCTCTTGCTATGCCGAGATGAGAAAAACAGTCGTGAGCCCTGTTCGGCAAAACATCAATATCTAACACGATATCTTTTCCGCCTGAAGGAAGTCCGACTTCCTTCAAAACTTTTGTTTCAAAAGAATGCGATGTCAAAACTTCGGCCAATTTTTCCGGCTTTGGCAGTTTTTTATCGAAAAAAGATTGTAACCAGTTATATGAAAATAACATAATCGATGTTAATTTGTTTAAAACTGTCTAATAAAACGGAGGTCTCCCGAATGAAACAGCCTGATATCGTCTATCTTGTACTTCATCATCGTTATTCTGTCGAGACCCATGCCGAATGCAAATCCTTGCCATTGCGAGGGGTCTAATTTTACATTTTTTAAAATTTGCGGATGAATCATACCTGCTCCTATTACTTCTAGCCATTTATCTGACCGATCTTTTATATCTACTTCAAATCCTGGTTCGACAAATGGGAAATAGCCAGGCCTGATGCGCATTTGAATATTTTCCTTGAATAATTTTTTAAAAAATTGCTCAATTAATGCCTTAAAATTAGCTACGCTTGTAGTCTTATCTACCATCAACCCTTCTAATTGATAAAATTGGATACCATGTGAAGAATCGCTAGCTTCGTAACGAAAAACTTGACCAGGAACGATAATTCTTAAAGGGGGCTGGTGTTTTTCCATGTAGCGTATTTGATTAGGGCTAGTATGAGTCCTCAAGAGCAAGCCATTTTTGAGCGGCTTTATCCAAAACGTATCCCAAAGATCTCTGGCTGGATGCTCTTTCGGAATATTCAAAGCGTCAAAATTATAATGTTCGGTTTCCACTTCCGGCCCTTCGACAACTTCGAAACCCATTGATTCGAAAATAGATGTCACTTCTTTCAAAACGCGGCTGATGGGATGAATATGCCCCCGTGAAATTTTTTTGCCGGGCGCGGTAATGTCTATCCAATCGGCATCACGATGATTCGAACCGCCCCGCTCGCCAAATTCCTCTTTCTTCAACTTTATCTTTTCTTCAATTTCCTTTTTCAAAGCATTGGCAGTCGAACCCATTTCTTTCCGCTCTGCTAAAGACATCTCTTTCAAACTTTTTAAAATCTTCGTCAACCTGCCGCTTTTACCGATATATTCCGCTTCTATTTTATGAACGGTCTCAAAATCAGAGGCCTCTTCTAGGGCCCCAAATGCGTCTTTTCTAATAGATTGAAAGATGTCCAAAGACTGGTTTTCCGACATATTTATCTTTTAATTGTAGCAAATTTTAGCGTATTGCGCAATATTTTTTTGCATGTTAGTATGAATCCCATGGAAGCAGAAGAATCAAGAACATACGAGGCGGCCTATTTATTAAAAGGCGACCTGGGAGAAGAAAAAGCGATTGAGACCGGCGACAATTTGCGACGCCTCATCGAAGACGAGCACGGCATCGTAAGCCTGGAAACGAGGCCCCGGAAACAAAAATTAGCCTACTCCATCAAAAAATACGATACGGCTTTTTTTGGCTCCCTGAAATTCATTTTGCCCGCCGAAAAAATAGCATTACTAAGAAAACATTTCGAAAAATTCGATTTACTGCGCCTGCTTTTAAATCAAGTTAAATATTCAAAAGAAAAATATAAAAGTTCTTTCAAAAAACGCTTAATTTCACGTCCTGCCAGCCAATCACTCAGCCAACCGATAATCGGCGAAGTCAAGAATAAAAATATCGCCGAAGGATCGATAAAAAAAATCGCGCCATCAGAAGAGGCGGCGGGTAAAAAGCCTCTTCAGGTCGAAGAAATCGATAAAAAAATAGAAGAAATACTTAATCAATGAATCTAAATAAAGTTTTTATTATCGGGAATCTTACGAGAGACCCTGAAATGCGCGCTCTTCCGTCGGGCATATCGGTGACTTCTTTCGGAGTCGCCACCAATCGCGTTTGGAAAGACAAAAGCGGACAGAAAAAAGAAGATGTCCAATTCCACAATATCGTTGTTTTCGGAAAACAGGCGGAAATAGTAAAACAGTATCTCACAAAAGGAAGCTCTGTTCTTATTGAAGGAAGACTTCAAACCAGAAACTGGGATGCGAAAGACGGCACAAAACATTCCAAAACCGAGATAATAGCCGAACGCGTGCAATTCGGGCCAAGAAAAGGAGGAGGAGCTTCAAGCGCGCCGACCGCCATCAAAGAAAAAGAAAATAAACCGGAGGCGCTTGAAACCATTGAGTATCCGGAAGGAGAAGAAGTAAACCCCGAAGATATTCCGTTCTAAGGAATTTTTTAAAAATAATTATGAACTATCCCGCCTTTGGCGGGATACTCATAATTTCATAA
>PFNV01000028.1 GCA_002792165.1 Candidatus Tagabacteria bacterium CG_4_10_14_0_2_um_filter_40_13 | reverse complement strand
GCAAAATTTTCTGCTGAAAATTTTCCTCCGCCGTTCAAATCCTGTACAACTCATTAATGCCAAAATTCCACACCAAAAGGTGTGAAATTTTATCATAGCGGGCGCGACGGGATTTGAACCCGTGATCTTTCCCGTGACAGGGGAATGTGTTAAACCAGGCTACACCACGCGCCCAAGTATTTTCAATTTAACCTAAAATCCTTTTTATTACAACTATATCTTTTCTTTTCAAAATTTTTGAAGCGGGTTCTCTTTTGACTTCGCCTTTTTCTATGATTTTTGGATAATTTTGAATTCTTTTTGAAGTTGCATGAATGATTTTTCCGTTGCCGAGATACATTACAACATGTCCGATACCCATGGGAAATTTTTTATTATAGTGTCCGCTTTTTCCGTGAAGAAAAATAAGGTCGCCGGCTTTGAGATGTTTTTTATTTTTAACCAACCGGCCGCATCTCGCTTGTTCAATAGCGCAACGAGGCAGCGTTATCCCGATTTGTTTGTAAAGATATTGAATAAAACTCGAACAATCAAAATAGCGGGGCGCTTCGGATGGCTTTGAGCCATACTTATAAGGCCGGCCCGCCAAGCCCTTCGCGATGACGATTAGTTTTTCCGTTCTTTTTCTTTTCATTTATGCCAGTGAGAGGAGTCGAACCTCTATCCAGGGCTTATGAGTCCCTTGTTCTAGCCGTTGAACTACACTGGCGTAATTAATAAAATATTAAAGCAAAAAACGTCCTTTTGCAAGGAAAACGAATTGCTTTTTCCTGAAAATTATTTATAATACCAGGGAATTAAAAAGCACTTTGAAATGGTTATTGACCGGGAGAACGAGAGATGGATATCAAAACTCTTTTAAAAGAACGGGATGTCACCCAAGGAAGCATTTTGAAAAATATTCTGGCGATGACCTGGCCTCTTTGGTTTAACAGCGGGGTTTGGATTATATTCTCCGGTTTGAATATTTACTGGGTATCGAAAATAGGAACCGACGCCTTGGCGGCGGTTACGGCCGGCGGTGTCGGCTATATGCTTTTGATGACGCCGGTTTTGGGAATAGTGACCTCGGTTTACGGTTTAATCGGCAATCTGGCTGGCGTTAAGGATTGGGTTGGCGCAGAAAGAAAGGCGAAAGAAATAATGGCAATAACCTGGTTTCTTTCTTTGGCAGTTGCTTTTCTGGGATATTTTTTTGCGCCGATTTTGTTAAAATTTATCGGCATCGAAGAAAAGGTTCTTGTTCTTGCCGTTACTTATTTAAGGATCCAGGCGGTTGGCGGAATTATTTCCTTTTCTCTTTGGGTTATCAACACGATAATTCGTTCTAGCGGCGATATGATGCGACCCATGGCAGTGATGTTTATTGTAATTGTTCTAAATATTGTTTTTGACTGGTTTTTCATCTTGGGCAATTTGGGTTTTCCTCGCTGGGAAGTGGCTGGCGCCGCCTTCGCTTCGGCGGCTTCGGCAAGCGTAGGCGCCGTTATTGGTTTCGGGATTTTAGTTTGGGGCAATTCACCGATTAAAATTAATTTGAAAGAATGGCGGGGATTCAAAATCAATCTGCTCACTTTAAAAGAAGTTTTTAAAATCGCTGGATTTGATGTTTTGGAGATGTCCGGCAAGGTTGTTATTGACTTGTTGCTTTTGAGATGCATTGCTTTTTGGGGAACCGCGTCTGTGGCCGTTTACGGCATTGGCCAGCGGCTCTTGAAAATGTCTTCAACGGGAGGATATGATTTGGGAATGACCACGGCTATTGTGATGGCGAATAATCTGGGGGCGGGCAAGAAATATCGAGCGGAAAGAAGCGCTTGGTTTGGAACGGCCCTGAACATTTTTATTATGGCGATTGCCGGTTTGGCATTTTTTATTTTTGCTGATAAAGTA
Organism: Candidatus Tagabacteria bacterium CG_4_10_14_0_2_um_filter_40_13; assembly: GCA_002792165.1. Taxonomy (GTDB): domain Bacteria; phylum Patescibacteriota; class Minisyncoccia. The sequence goes on along the minus strand of PFNV01000028.1, from coordinate 4,325 downwards.
ATGGGATTTTATAGCGGTGATCCTCAAGTAGTAGATATAGGCATCAATTATTTAAAAATTACCGCTTTTGGTTATCTTTTTATCGCTATGACTGTTGTTTTACGTCGGGCTTTCGCCGGCGCGAAAAACACCAGGATTCCGGCCCTTGTTACTTTGTTGATAATGGGAATCGGGCAGATCGGTTTGGCGGTTTATCTTCCGAAAATTTTTGGTCTCGGCGTGGCAGGTGTTTGGTGGGCGATTCTCATTGCCACAACCATAAACGGTCTGATTCTGGCAGCTCTTTTCAAATTCAAACCCAGTCTTTGGAAAAGAAATTAAAAACACGCGCAAAAACGGAGGACAGTCCTCCGTTTTTTCCTTTCCCTCTTTTTGTCGTGTTGCGGGGGGCCGATTTGCACGGCCGCCTCAAGGTTATGGGCCTTGCGAGATACTGCTTCTCCACCCCGCGACTTATCTTTATTTAAAGTATTGAGCATTTTTTGGGAAAATGCAAGGCGGCCGCGATTGGTATTTTTAAAATTTTGGAATATCCACAATTAGTAAATTTATCTGATTACGTTTAAAATAAAGATAAGATGGTATTCAATATTCCTAAAAAAATTAAGAAGCGCGATGGGCGTGTTGTAGATTTCAACATAGATAGAATAGCAACAGCTATTTACAAAGCAATGGAGGCAAGCGGCCAGCCGAACCGCAAGGTCGCTAAAGAGTTGGCAAAAGGAGCGGTTGAAGCGCTTGTTAAAAAATACAAACGCGTCGCGAATTTTGTGCCCACAATCGAAGAGATTCAAGATTTTGTCGAAGGAGTTCTTATTGAAAGAGGATATGCCAAAGTTGCAAAATGTTACATTCTTTATCGGCAGAAAAGAGCGGAAATTAGGAGGGAAAAGCAAAAAATTCTCGATAAAGAAGAAATTGACGATATCGACAAGCGGTTTGACGTTAATGCATTGCGGGTTTTGCGAAGCCGCTATTTGAGAAAAGACGATTCTGATAAAGTTATAGAATCCCCCAGCGAGCTTTTTGAAAGGGTTGCTTTGCACGTGACTTTGCCCGAAATTTTATACGACGAGCGCGTAAGCGAAGGCGTGGAAAAACGAAATTACGCGAAACCGGAAATGGGTGCAAGCGAAAGCGGCAAGATGAGCGATGAAGAGGCAAGGGCATTTGAAGGAAAATTATTTCTCGGCAAACATATTTTGAATATTTTTCATATCAAAGGGCTTTATTATTTGTTCGCGCGTTTTGAGAGAGGAGGTAAGATTAAAATCACCTGGGAAAAATTAGTGGAGATGTTTAAAAAGAACGAATTCGCAAAATACGAAAAAACTTTCGATGAATTTTACGATTTAATGATTTCGCGTTCTTTTATGCCGAACACGCCGGCCTTGGCTAATTTCGGGAGTTATCTTGGCATGGGTTCAGCCTGTTTCGCATTGGACATCGACGATTCAATAGAAGGGATAATGGACACCCTAAAAAACGCCGCTATTGTTTTTAAATCCGGTGGCGGATTGGGGTACAATTTTGCCAAGTTGCGGCCGGAAGGAGACTTTATAAAAACTACCGGCGGCACCTCGTCCGGCCCCATCAGTTTTATGCGGCTTTTCGATACGATGACAGATGTTGTTAAACAAGGTGGTATCCGCCGAGGCGCAAATATGGGAATTTTAAACAGCAATCATCCCGATATTGAAAAATTTATTGTTGCCAAAAAAGGTAATAAATCTCTGAAAAACTTCAATATTTCGGTGTTAATAATGGATGATTTTTGGGAATGTTACAAAAAAAATAAGCCATATTCTTTAGTTAATCCCCGAACCGGCAAGACAACGCGCTCTGTTTCACCAAACTTTTTATTGGAGGAAATCGCTTATCAGGCATGGGAATCGGCCGAACCGGGCGTTCTTTTCTATGACCGTATCAATGAATTCAATCCCTTTTTGAAATCTTTAGGTCCCATTGTTACGACTAATCCTTGTGGAGAATTGCTTCTTTATCCCAATGAATCCTGCAATTTAGGCTCTCTTAATATTTGGTCTTTCATTAAAACCGATTTTCAGGACAGAAAAACGCTTGATTGGAATCGTTTATCCAAGGCAATAAAAATCGGAGTGCGATTTTTGGATAATGTGATAGATATTAACATTCTTCCATTAAAAGAAATAGAGGAGATGACCTTAAATACCAGAAAGATCGGACTTGGTATTATGGGATTAGGAGATTTGCTTTATGACTTGAAAGTCCAATTTAATTCTGAAAAAGGACGGGCTTTAATGGAAAAAATCATCGAATTTGTCAATTATCATTCCAAATGCGCTTCAGTTGAGCTGAGTAAAAATAGGGGAGCGTTTCCTTATTTTGAAAAGAGTTTTTATACGGAAGGAAGACTGCCGTTCCGCGGATTTCACGACAAGAAGTCGTGGCATTTCGATTGGGAAAAAGTGAGCGGTGATATTCAAAAATTCGGCATTCGCAACAGTTACACGACGGTAATCGCTCCAACCGGTTCTATTTCAATGATCGCGGGGTGCTCTTCCGGTATTGAGCCGGTTTATTCTTTGGCATTTCAAAAAAATGTTGCCATTGGCTCATTTTATTTCATTAATCCGGTTTTTGAGAGGTTGATGTTGCGCGAAGGACTTTTTGACGACGTTTTGATAAGAGACGTTGTTTCCAGCCATGGTTCGGTTCAAAATGTCCATTACATTCCGAATAATTTCAAGAAAATTTTTGTGACCAGCCACGATATTTCTCTCGAGGATCATATCAAGACTTTGGCAATATTTCAAAAATGGGTTGATTCGTCGGTTTCGAAAACGAATAATTTTCCGGCTTCGGCTACCGCGGAAGATGTCAAAAAATCCTATATTCTCGCTTACGAGCTGGGATGCAAGGGGATAACCGTTTTCCGCGATACTTCCATCGTTGATCAGGTTTTGGTTGTTGCCGAATCCGGTGAAAAAATCGCGGGAAAATCAAAAGAGGAAACAGGACTTGTTAGAATAAAAGATGAAAAAGCCGAGGGCATGGCGATATATCACAACCCGTCGGTTTTGGGAAAAATTGGCGAAAATGGCAGTAATGGAATATCTTCGGATGCGCAAAATGGAAATGGAAAATTGAAAAAATGCCCAAAATGCAGCGCGGATTTAGCTTTCCGGGAAGGATGTACATCTTGTCCCGTATGCGGTTGGGGTTTGTGCGTTTGAATTTTAAATTTAATTTGCGTAAATCTGGACTACATAGATAATTGGATAGCTGGATTCAAGTTTCTAACGCAATTTTCTGACCGGTAACTAACTCATAAAATTTCTCTGACGGCGTGCGGTAATTGAGGACTTTTCTGGGTCTGGAATTTAATCTCCGCTCCGTCTCCTTTACCGCCGAAGCAGGAACATTTCTAAAATCAGTGCCCTTCGGAAAATACTGCCTGATTAAACCGTTTGTATTTTCGTTCGTTCCTCTCTGCCAGGGGCTATGAGGGTCGGCAAAGTAAACCTGAATTTTTGTATTTTTGGTGAATAGTTTGTGTTGGCTCATTTCGCTTCCTCTATCATATGTTAAAGTTTTTTTAAACTGGCTTGGAATTTTTTTGAATGTCATGGCAAAGGCATTTCTGACTGCGAACGAATCTTTTTCTTTAAGCGGAACAAGAAGCGTTAATCTAGTTGTTCTTTCTACTAGCGTGCCAATGGCGCTTTTTCTTTCTTTGCCCATTAACAAATCTCCTTCCCAATGGCCCGGCACGATTCTTTTTTCAGCCTCTTTTGGTCGTTCGGAAATACTGATAATGTCTTGTATTCTTTGTTTTTTGTAATGCGCGTATTTTCTCGGCTGCCTCATCTTTCTTTCTTGACGCAAACCTTTCATGAGTTCGGCTTTCAATTCTCCTCTGGGCAGACAATAAATGTGTTTGTATATGGTTTCGTGAGATGCGCGCATATTCTTATCTTGAGAATAATCAGTTTTGATCCTGTTTGCAATCTCTTCGGGCGACCACTTCAGTCGAAGTTTTTCATATACATAATTTTTAAGCTTTGGATTGGTGTCTAGTTTCTTTGGACGCCGTCCTTTTTTCTTGTTTTCATCCGCCCTGTGCTGAGCTTTTTCTGCGCGATAGCACCAACTGTATTTAACGTTTCCCCAAACTTCTCTAGAAATAGCGCTTGCCGGGCGATTGATTCTGCGGGCGATATCGGCAAAACATTCGTTTGCCCATATGCCGCGGCTGATTTCTTCACGCTCTTTTAATGTTAACCTCATATATTTTTTATGCATTCCGCCATTTTAACCGATTTCGACCTATTGCGTTGATTTCT
>PFNV01000041.1:12345-26051 GCA_002792165.1 Candidatus Tagabacteria bacterium CG_4_10_14_0_2_um_filter_40_13 | reverse complement strand
TTTTTGGATCCGCAGGCAAAGATTATGCCCCACAGAAAAAGCGGCGTCTGCGTAAAACATCAGCGCAAACTTAGCCGCGCCGTAAAACACGCCCGTATTTTGGGACTTATACCGTTTGTGAGTTATTAAAACCTCAAAATTATACTTTTTCCGCCACTGCGGTTTTTATCTTTTTGACGATTTCATCCAATATTTTCGGGTTTTCTTTCAAAAATTGTTTTGCTTTTTCGTAACCGGCGCCGAGCTTCGTCGAATCGTAAGAATAGGTTGCGCCTGATTTTTTGATGACGCCGTGTTTTTCTCCGAGTGTAAGAACTTCCCCGCTTAAAGAAGAGCCCTCGCCGTGAATCAGATCGAATTCCGCCACCCTGAAGGGCGCGGCAACTTTATTTTTCACAACCTTCGCGCGCACGCGGTTGCCGATAATTTCCTCTCCTCTTTTTATCTGCGCTATTCTTCTTATTTCAATGCGCACCGACGTGTAAAATTTCAAAGCTTTTCCGCCGGGAGTCGTTTCCGGATTTCCGAACATCACGCCAATCTGCATTCTTATCTGATTGATGAAAATAACTATTGTGTTTGATTTGGAAGTAATGGCGGTAAGTTTCCGCAAAGCTTGAGACATTAATCTCGCCTGAAGCCCGATATGATGAGCTCCCATTTCTCCTTCGATTTCCGCCTGCGGCGTCAAAGCTGCCACGGAATCAATCACAACAACATCGATTTTCCCGGACCTGACTAAGCTTTCGGTAATTTCAAGCGCTTGTTCGCCGGTATCGGGCTGGGAAATCAAAATGTCGTCGATTTTCACTCCCAGTTTTTTGGCGTATTCGGGATCCAAAGCGTGTTCCGCGTCAATAAACGCGCAAAGTCCGCCTTTCTTTTGAGCTTGGGCGAGAATCTGCAAGGCGATTGTTGTTTTTCCAGACGCTTCCGGCCCGAAAATTTCAACCACTCTTCCTCTCGGAATGCCGCCGACTCCGAGCGCGAGATCCAAAGATAAAGAACCGGTCGGGACAACGTCAACATCAACTTTCGGCGCTTGTCCCAGCATCATAATTGAACCTTCGCCGTATTTTGCTTTAATACTGCTGATGGTTTCCTCAATATCATCCATTTTTTTTGTTTTTTCGCCTTTTTCCGGTTTTTTAGTCATGTTAAAAAAGTTAAATTTTAATATTCTAAGCCTACTACAACCCGATAAATTTTGCAAGAAAACGCGTTAGATAATCACGTCGGTAAGTAGCATTTACCAGCGATAGCAAGTAAATGCTAAATTTAGCATATATCCGCTCGAGCAAGTATATGCTTAAATTTACAAATTTTCACCAACAACAACCATTATCGTAGATAATTTATTCCAAAATAACTTCTCTTTTTTCTTTGCTGATGCGGCCGAATTTATCGTTCGCGGTGATTTCAATAATATTATAACCCCGCGCCAAAAGCAACCCTTCGCTGAAAACGCCGCGCTCGTCGGTAAAAATCTGGCGGCCGTTCATTGATAAAGAAGATATATTAAAAGCCCGGCCTTTTACGGACAAATAAGAATCATTGGTAATTTCACCCGGCCGCGGAGAGTCAATAACAATCTCCGGCCCAAGCAAATACCATCGGACCTGATATAAAAAATATATTCCCAAAAACAATACAACCGGAATAATCAAAATCAATTTAATATTAATCCTATTCATATTTTTCCGCTTCTTCCGACGCCGGCTTGATAAAAACCTCCCGCGGCTTGGCGCCGTCACCGGGGCTAACCACTCCTCTTTCTTCCATCATATCAAGCAGGCGCGCGGCTCTGGCATAGCCCACTTTAAGCCGTCTTTGAAGATATGAGGAAGAAGCTTTTCCGGTCCGGATAATCAACTCTCTGGCTTCTTCATAAAGTTCGTCATCGACATCATCGGCGCTGTCTTCGAATATGGAACCGTTCTCGGTTTCGGCCGGCATAATATCCAATTCATCTTTATCAACATCTTCGTATTCTTTAATCAAATAATTTACCAAACGCTTAGTTTCTTTATCGGAAACGAAAGCGCCTTGAACTCTGCGCGGCTTTGCGGCGTCGCCGGCAAGAAAAAGCATATCGCCGTTGCCCAACAATTTTTCCGCGCCCGCCATATCCAAAATCGTGCGGGAATCGACTTGCGTCGCGACCTGAAAAGCCATTCTCGAAGTAATGTTTGCCTTGAGAAGGCCGGTTAATATTTCAACCGACGGCCGCTGGGTGGAAAGAACAAGATGAATGCCTACTGCCCGCGACATTTGGGCAAGCCTGATGACCGAAGCTTCAAATTCTCTGGGATAAGTCGCCATAAGATCAGCCAGCTCATCGATAATAACAATAATGTAAGGCATCGGGTCTTTTTCTTGTTTTTCTTCTTCCGGCGCTTCGGCAATCATCCGATGATACGAAGTAATATCGCGAGTCTTAGCCTGCAAAAGAATATCATAACGTCTTTCCATTTCTTTCGTAAGCCACTTCAATACGGGAAGCGCTTTTTTCGGTTCGGTAATAACGGGCGTAAGCAAATGCGGCAATTCGTTATAAACACTCAACTCAACTCGCTTCGGATCAATAAGCACGAAACGCATGATTTCGGGCGAGTTGCGGAAAAGCAAACTGGAAATAATTGCATGAATGGCAACCGACTTGCCTGAATTGGTGGCACCGGCAATCATAAGATGAGGCATTTTCGCAAGATCCGCGTAAACCGGCTGGCCGGAAACATTACGCCCCAAAGCCAAAAACAGAGGCCGATCCGATTTCATAAAATCTTCTTGGGCGAAAAGATGATGAAGCCCAACCAAGGACGCGGCGTTGTTCGGAACTTCTATGCCAACCAAAGATTTTCCGGGAATAGGCGCCTCTATGCGAATTTGATGCCCGCCCAAAGCAAGAGAAAGGTCATTTTGCAAAGCCGTGATGCGCGAAAGTTTTATTCCTTCGGCGGGCTTTAAAGTATATTGAGTTACCGAAGGGCCAACGGTAACTTCTCCCATTTCAACGCTTATCCCGAAATTCTGAAGCGTGCGCTTGATGATATTCGCGTTAGCCTTAATATCGCCGCTTGAAGGCTTTCCGCGGTCGCCTTCGAAAAGGTCGAGCGGAGGAGAATGAAAATTCCTGAAAGATATTCTTTTCGATTGGCGCAAAGAAATTTCTTCCCTTTCGTCCCTATCTTCAAGCTTCCTGTCCTGAATTATTTCAACCGGACCCTCGGGGCGCAATCCTTTTTCTTTTTCCTCGATGCTATTTTTAAAATCGGCGATTATTTCCCTAAAAGAAGAAACAACGTCCTTGTCCTCCGTAGCTTTAGCGAAGGAGGATTCTTTGCCAATTTCACCATCCTGTTTTCTCTTAAACTTCAATGGAATATTGAACATTATCAGAAAACCGATGATAAAAAGCGCCGCGAACAAAACAATGCTCGCCCAAAAATCAAAAAGTTTTAAAAAGGGCAGTGATACCAGAAAACCGAGATAGCCCGCGGTATGCTCTCCAAAAATAATATCGATAATTCCGAGAGCGCTTAACAAAAAGATCGCGCCGCCGATTAAAGTCGTAAAAACAAAACGGGCTCTCAAAGAAAGAAAAGAAATCAGGCTTCCCAAAAAGAAAAAAACCGGCACCAGAAAAAACGCCGATCCGAAAGTGAATTCCAAAACGCGGTAAGCCGATTTGCCGACCATACCCGCCTTGCCGAAAGCGGCCAATGTAAAAAACGCCGCCAAGCCCAGGAAAATAATACCTGAAATGGAGTGCTTTGTTTCCGGCTTCAATCCGTCATGCCACTTTTGTTTTTCCTGCTTGTTTTTGTTTTTCCTGCCCCTCATTCTTTTCAGTATATTACATCCTTACCTTCGTTGCAAAACTCCGCGCTTATGCAATGTCAAAACTTTACGGATTTTACACGATCGTTGAAAATTCGTAAAGTCTATAAATTTATATTGACTCTTTGCTAAAAAAGAGTACCATCAAGAAAGTAATTCTTTTAAAATAAAATGGGGATAAAACAAGAAGGAGGAAAGGGATATGAAAGCAGGGTTTAAGGCGATTTTGATAATTTTTCTGTCGCTGTTTTTATTGAGTTCTCCGATTACTTTAGCGAACCAAGACAGCGGAAACCCAAGTTTCGAGGAGTGGCTCAAAACTCCTTTGGGTTTGAAGGCAATGAGTTTTACCAAAACATTATTTTTGGCGGATACTATCTATTACCAGCCGCTCACTCCGGAACAAACTGAAGCCATTAAAAAAATTCAGGGAGAAAGTCTTTCTGAAATCGTCGGAGTTTTAGATAAACATTCCCGTTATCACGGCGTTGAAGAATGGGAAGAAATTAAAGAAGGCCTTGAAGGTAAATTTGAGGGCGTGGGATTACGGCTAAGCATTCCGGACTTGTCAAAACTTCAGGAAAAATTAATGGCAATTGTAAGAGAAAAGATCCCGTCGCTTAATTCCGAAATTCTCAACCCCGAGTTTATAAAGGCAGTCTACAAATGGATTACGGAAATCAACCCCGAGGCAAAAAAACTATACGACCGCATTACTCAAGGAATTATTCCTGAAAGCGGCCTTTTAATTGATGGGGTGATTGCCAAGGGACCCGCGGAAAAATCCGGCGTCAAAAAAGGGTGGCTCATTATAAAAATTGACGATAAAAAAATTGAAGGAATGGCAATGAAAGACGCCGTGAAATTAATAAAAGGGCCGTCAGGCACAAAGGTGAGATTGACTTTGGTTCCGCCAAAAAGCGAAAGAATCAGAACGCCGATTGAAGCAGAAATAACAAGAGGAGTGATTCAAACCTCCATCATCTCAAGCGCCAGAATGTTAAACGGCGAAACCGGCTATATAAGATTTACTGATTTTTACGAAGGGGTTGATAAAGATTTTAAAAACAATGTCGCGTTTTTAAAATCGCGAGGGATGAAAAGTTTGATTATTGATTTAAGAGACAATCCCGGCGGATTGCTCCATATGGCTCACAGAATCCTTGAAGTTTTAGTGCCGGCCGGCCGGATTGCAATTTACGCCAAATACCGCGATAGCAATTTGGAACCATACTGGTCGCTCCCGGAAAATGTAATACCTAAAGTTTTTTCCGGAAAAATCGCGGTTCTGATAAATGAAAATTCTGCCAGCGCCTCGGAATTAATGGCAAGTTCTTTAAAAGAGCATGGCATAGCCGTGATTATCGGCAAAAAAAGTTTTGGCAAGGCGAGTATTCAAGTTATAGAAGCTTTGCCGGATGGCTCAGGTTTAAGATTGACCATCGGCCATTATCTTTCGCCTGTTTCCAGAGAAGATATTCATGACAAGGGAGTTATTCCCAATATTGAAATCAGCGATAACCCGGATACTCCTGACGATGAAGTAATCTTGAAAGCGATAAAAGAACTTAATAAATAGAAAAACAAAAAAGCCGACATTCGATGTCGGCTTTTTTCATTATTTATTTTCAGAGGTTTTATATTCCTCCAAAAATCTTAAAATTGTTTCCGCGCTAATGGCCACGGAATAGCCATCGATGAAACCCCGGAAAATTCCGATAGCCTCGCTTTTTTTATTAAACAGCCCGGCTCCGGAAAAACCTCGCTTGATGGGCTTGTCAAAAGTTAAATATTCGTACACTAACGGAACTGCTATCAAAGGATTAATAGGTATCATTTTTACGATACTATATTTCCCTACCAAACAACTCCTGTAAGGATACGTTTCCTGGACATAAAATCCGATGCCCTCGTAAAAACCGAGGTCTTCATCCAAAGCGTAATATTCGACGAAAGGTTCCACGCTTTTGCTGAATTTTACCGCTTTTAGTTGTGGAAAATTTTCTCCTTTTTGCAACTCAAAGATTGCCAAATCGGCATCTTTATCCAAATGCTTCAATTTTGCCGACAAAGTCTTTCCTTGGAAAATAAACGAATAAGCGGTTTCTTCACTAAAAGCCACGCTGGGATATTTGCTAATCATATGAGCCACGGTGATTATCAATCTTTTCTCGACATCAATCGCTAATGCCTGAACAGAAGTTGTTTCCGGCTGGGAAAAAGTCGGTACGATAACGTGTAGAATTCCCTGGCTTTCCTTAATTGCCCTATATGCTTCGGGCGCCAAGTATTTAGAATAATCAAATTGAGATTCGCCGCCGAAAACCGCATTTTGCGGTAAAATCAATAAGAACAAAACGCTCAATAAAACAATAATTTTCTTCATTTTCTTATCCTCCCTTCTTTTCGACAATTTTATTTTGTTTTCAATGAACCAACAAAAAACTCGGCAACGCAAACTATCCCTTAGGGATAGAGTCGCAGCCGAGTTTTCGGTTTGCCCTTTCCTTTCTTGTTAGTTTAAGTCTAGCGCTATTATAATACATTGTCAATGCCCTGCCATGGCTCGATACCTTCACAACACTTATAGACAATTGACAAATCTTTGTTTTAAGAGTAAATGAAGATAGGTCAATTCTTTGAAAAATCAATATTAGCGCCTGAATAAAGGATGAATAAAAGGAGATTAAATGATGAAAGAAACGCTAAAAATTTTTTCTGAAGCTCATGAAGCGGTGAAAACGATAATAAAAGAAATGTCTAAAGTAATTATCGGTCAAACGGAAACAATTGAACATGTTTTAATGTGTATATTTGCGGGAGGACATATTTTACTTGAATCTGCTCCGGGCTTAGCCAAAACATTAATGGCCGAAACCTTAAGTAAAGTTTTGCGAACGGATTCTAAACGAATCCAATTGACTCCGGACTTGACTCCTCAAGATATAACAGGATTTGAAATGCCGGTTTTTGGAACTCAATTATGGGTCACAAGGAAAGGCCCGATTTTCACAACCATTTGTATCGCAGACGAAATAAATAGAGCGGCGGAAAAAACTCAAGCTGGGTTTATGGAACCGATGCAGGAAAGAAAAGTAACGATCGGTTTGGAGGATCTTCCGCTTGATCAGCTTTTTACCTTGATAGGGACTCGAAATCCAATCGAGACTGGCGGAACTTTTGCCATCGCCGAAGCGATCTTGGATCGGTTTTTGGTCAATGCTATTATCGACTATCCGTCTTTGGCGGATGAAAAAAAGATTGCCGTCGGCACGGAAGATCTTTCTAAAATTGACATCCGCGCCGTCTGCGGAAAAGAAGATATTTTGCCGGTTAGAGATTTTGTATTGACTCCGGGATATATTGAAGAAAATCATGTGATGGTCGATTATATTGCAAGAATCATTGATACCAGTCGACCTCAGCATACGCATTTACATCTTTCGCAGAAAGATACTTCGTATTATAGAAGCATGGTAAGCTTAAGCCTGGCTTCACCCAGAGCAACTAAAGCATATATGCGGGCGGTTCTGGTTTTCAGTCATATTATTCTTGGCGATAAGATGATTTTACCTGAACATGTAAAAACTTTAGCGAAAAGCATCTTGCGCCACAGACTAATCCTTCAATCAGAAGCCGAATACAGCGGTCTTACAACAGATGAAATCATCGAATGGCTTTTGAACCGGGTTCCTATATATAGGAGCGAGTAATGAAAAAAAAGTGGTTTTTTGTTCTCCGTAGGGCTGTAAGTCGGATTTTTTCCGGAACCTTTCGGAGCAAAAAAAGGGGAGCGGAAGGTATTGAATTCGCGGTTTTCAGAGAATACCAGCCGGGCGATCCTCCTCGCTCCATTTCTTATCCTAAATCGCTTCAGCGTTGCCGATATGTTGTAAGAGACAATATGCTTGATAAGGCAATGTCCTGTCTTTTTCTTATTGACCGTTCGGCTTCCACTGATTTCGGGCCGTCAGGAATCTCAAAAAGAGAAATTCAGGACAGACTTCTTAATATTTTAGCGCCGGCAATTGCACAAAATAATAATCAGGTCGGTTTTCTGATTACGACAAACCGGCTTGAAAAATATTTTAAGCCTCGATTCGGAAATAAACTATTAATCGAAAGATTAAAATTAATTAAGGAATTCAAGCCGCAAAGCAAAACGACGGATCTAAACCTTGCTTTTCTCTCGGTATTCAGATTGAAAATTTCGGCAGACTTAATTTTCATTCTCTCCGACTTTTACGCGCCGGCTGATTTCAAAGATTCTTTGAAAATCTTAAGCAGAAAATATGACGTCATTCCCATGCTTCTCAAGGATTCTTTTGAGACGACGAATTTTCCAGGAATAAAAGGCGGGATGATTGCTTTTCGCGATTTGGAAACCGGGGAATTTTTTTGGGGAGAAAAACCGCGAAAAATTTCCAACGTCAATCTCTTCAAAAATCTGGGCTTGGATTATATTCTCCTGAAAACAAGCGAAAACGAAGGAGATTGGACAAAGAAATTAATGATTACATTTGAACAGCGAAAAAAAAGAAGGAGGATCAGATGAAAAAAATTTTTGGGTGGTTAATTTGCCTGTTTATCGTGTTATTTCTCGCGATGCCAATATCCGCCTTATGCCAAGACTCTTCCGACGGCATTATCGATTCCCCACCCGCTGAAAAAGAAAAAAAGAAGGAACCCGTAGTTACCGCGCCAAAATATCCTCTTGTGGAAATTCTGGCTACAGTCGACCGGCTAAAATTCGTCGGGGAACAAAATATCGTCCTGAAGGTTGAAATCGCCTTTTACCAGCAAATTAATCCTTTTTGGGAAGAACTGGCAAAAATCAATTTCTCGCCTTTCCGCCTGGAAAAAATCATTCTGGGAGAAAGAAAAATATTCGACCGCGAGAAAGAACTTACGCGGGACTATAGGGAAGTAATATTTTTGCTTTCTCTGCCCGCCGATTCAAAATGCGGCCCCTATGTTATTCCTTCTTTTTCCCTGGGTTACTCTTACTTTCAGGGAAAAAGCGAGATTAAAGGCGCGACAAAATCAAAAGCGATAAAAGTGGAAAAGGTTCCCATTTTGGCAGCAGTAGCCTTAGCTAAAGATGCCATAACTATCGGCGAAAAAAATATCGTTCGGTTGACTATTTGGAGGGAAAACCATATCTTCATCTTAAATTATAAACTAGAAGGCCAACGGACAGCAACTCTTCAAGACCTTTCGGGAGAAGGATTTGAAAGATGGATGAAATCGCTGGAAGTTCGGAATCAAAAGATAACCGACTTTGATAAACCCGACTTTCCCGGTTTCAAGATGCTCGATAAAAAATCTTGGACAAAACAGCAAGGTTCGGTTATTATGGAAGTTTTTGAATACCGGTTCGCATTTTACGAACTGGGCGGAAAAGAATTTCCTCTGCCGCAATTCCATATTTGGTATTTGAGCAAATCGCAGGAAGATAAAACTCAGAAGCCGAAAGAAATAGTCACTTCGCCTCTTGCCGTTCAAATTAATTCAGTGGTCAGACCCGGACGCAAAACGCTTGAATGGCTGAAGCCACCCGAACCGAACCGGAAAAATAATATCTATTACTTCGGTTACGGACCGATGGCTTTGGGAGGATTACTTTTTCTCATTTTCGGGACAAGCATCCTGCTGGGTATCATTCGCGGCTGGCGTAAATGCGATGTCTCTGTTGAAATCGAATTTCCTCAGGAAATCCGTTCGCGAATCTTATTATTGAAGGGATCGCTCACCACTGAAAGGAAAAATCTAATTCAGGCACGGAGTGAAATTTTCAAACTACTCGGAAATATCTCGGGAATTCCGGCAAATCATGCTGTGGCAAAAACCACCTCGCAGATGCTTACGCTTCTTGAACAAAAAGGATTTTCCGAAAACTCTCTTCAAGAACTGAAAACATGCCTATCGTCCGTGGATACAATAATCCAGGACAATGAAAACGGGACCGACATCGAAATGCGACGCATAATTAATCGCATCATGGCCATTTCGGAAATCAGTCGAGCCTGCAAAAAAAGGAAAAAATTTTTAATCTTTTAAATTGCGATAAATCCCTGTCATAAACGGCAGGGATTTTTATTCGCGCGCAAAGGGTTGACCCCGTTAGAAGCAAGATATCGAAGATGGCTGCCGAAACAAAAGTTTCGGGCTTCTAACGGGGTTGACTTTTCCATTCGGGGATTGTAGGGTGCTATCAGATTAAGTTCTCTGAAAAATCAATGATTTATGCTCAAATCGCGAAAGAAGGAGGCGGATAAATGGAATTCTTATATCCTTGGATTCTGTCGGGTATTATTCCTTTTATTATCTTGCTTTTCCTTCTTAAAAAATTGGAAAAGAAAAGATATCTGGACATCCCGACCGGAATCATCGTTCAAAGAATCAGCGGCTTCAAAGAATTTTTCAGAAAAAGCGGAAAAGTACTTTGGATATTAATCGCAGTTTCCCTAATTATTGCGCTGGCACGGCCTCAAGGCGTTTCAGAATTGGAAAAATTCGGCGTTGAAGGCAGGATAATAGTTTTGTCAGTTGACCTTTCTACAAGCATGAGCAGTACTTCTTATAGCCGGACAGGCCGTTCATCAGTTGATGTAATTAAAGAACTGTCTTTAGAATTTGTTAAAAAAAGAGCTACGACAGACCTGGTTGGCATTACGGCTTACGGAGGAAAAAGTTTCGGCCGACTATACGGCGAAGCGGCAATAATCGTTTTTCCGACTTCTGAATACGCTCAACTCGAAGCATCCATAAAACTACTGAAGCCATATATGCTGGGAAGCCATACTTCTATCGGGGAAGGAATTCTTCTTTCAATCCTTTCCTTAATAGACCAAAATTCTTTGCATGATATCAATATCGAAACACTGGTAAAAAGCATCGAGGACGAAGACAAAGCTTATGCCCTGCAAATCATCAAAAAATTGGGGCGCTTTAAAAACCGGATAATAGTCCTTTTTACCGACGGGAAAAACAATGCGGGCATTGAACCAAAATATCCTTTATGGCTGGCAAAAATGCTCGGCATCAAAGTCTACTTTGCCGCGCTCGAATCAACCGGCGAAACCGGCCTATCGGAAGAAGAGCAGGCGCGACAAAAATCGCTTTTAATTGAGGGTGTATCGGAAACCGGCGGCAAATATTTTGAAACGGGCGTTATGGAACAATGCCGGGAATTTTATGAAGAAATCGACCGGCTGGAAACCGCCCGATTGGAGTTTTCCGGTTTCGAAGTGAAAAAAGATTTTTATTTCTGGCCAGCGGTATCCGCTCTTATCCTGATTATAATCGCCATCATTCTGGAAAACATATTTCCGAGAATCCAATAAAAGAAAGGAGGAAAAATGAAAAAATTTATTTGCCTGATAACGGCTGTTATTCTTTTATCCGGCGGATTCCTTGGTTACTCCTATTATTCTTTGGAAGCGCGGTTCGATGAAAAAGTCTCGAGCCGAGATTTGAAATCAGCCAAAAATCTTCTGGAAAATTGGGAAAAAACGCGGTCTGGCTGGCTTCTGAAAAACATTCCTTACGTAAGGCAAAATATTGCTTTCGAAAAGGGCTGGCTATTGGCGCAATTCGGCGCTTATGAAGAAGCGATTAAAGAACTTCGCAAGGCGGCCGGCGGTCCTTCTAAGTTAAGACCTCAGGCCATTTATAATGCGGCCACTCTTTCTTTGGCGAGCGAAAAAGAAACACTCGAAAGGCTAGCCGAAGACTACATAAAAGTGCTCGGCGATAATCCCGATGACTTCCAAGCCAAAGTCAATCTGGAAATCATCCGTATCCTTCAAAAACAGGCTAAACAACAAGCGCAGCAACAGGGTCCCGGAGACAACGACGGCAAAAATAAAAAGAAAATGAAAAAATATCAGCCCGGCGATCAAGAAGGTCAGGGGTCGGAAACGGGAAACGAAGGAATGCGCTATTAAAAGGAGGCGGCAATGATCAGTCTTAGCAATTTTACATATTTCTGGATTGCCACTCTCATTTCTCTCCTTCTTTTGGCGCTGAACTTTTTCACTATTAAGCGAGTCAAGTTTTACCGGCGCCGTGATATTCTGAGAAATTTAATGTGGAGCGGCATTATCCTATTTCTTGGCTTGGCGATTTCTTCCGCCAAATTCAATTGGGAACATTCAGTTCCGGTTAAAGAAAGGGTGGAGGCAATTTTCGCCTTAGACGTTTCCTTAAGCGCCTTAGCTCAGGACGTGGTCATAGAAGAAAGCGAGCAAGTCCGGAAAATTTCGAGGCTGGATTTCGAAAAACAGCAGGTTGAAAATGTGATTGGGAACCTGAAGGGCGACGCCGTCGGCATCATTATTTTTGCGGAACAGGCAATCCCACTCCAAATCGTCCTTTCTCGAGAAGACTACCAAAACAGCCTTCTGCGGAACTTACGATACATTGATAAAGATTTTGTCCGTTACGGCGTCAAACAAGGCACCGACTACGGAGTTCTGATTCTTACCACGCTCGAACAGTTCGGCGAAAAGAGTAAAACAAAAAAATTGATTTTCGTTCTGACAGACGGCGAACCGCAAGGAGACGAAGCCAACCTTCAGGAGAATATGGAAAAGGCGATGAAGGTTTTCGTCAAACGAGACGATGTCTCGATTTATCTCATTGGCGTAGGCAATATACGAGAACCGTCCAAAATTCCGCAGACCGAAGACGAAGAAGGCAACCCGAAAGAATACTATCGCCAAAAAGAAGGCGGCGATTTTATCCTCACCCGGCCCAACCCGGAATTCCTGACAAATCTCGCGAATTCGACCGGCGGCCATTACTTTCACGCCACTGCGGATAAAGATTTGAAAAATATTATCGGAAGCTCGATTGAAAAAGAAAGAAGAATCATCGGCTTCGAAAAACAAACGAAGGCGATTGATTTAACTCCCTATCTCTTGATTAGTTCTTTGGTTTTTCTTTTTATAATTCCGTTCATAAAATCGGTTTAACAATCCCCTATCTATAAAAGATGGGGGATTTTATTTTGTGCCAAAATAAAACCGCGTCAATTGACTTTTGCGCCTATTTGGAACAAAATGTCAGCGGAATAAGGCTCTTTAAAATTTATGAGAAGGAGGAGGAAAAATATGCCGTATATTAAACCGGAAAAAAGACTGGAAATGGATAAAATTGTAGAACTGATGAAAACAAAAAGCGTAAAAGCCGACGGCGACTTAAACTATATTCTTTTTAAACTTTGCAAAGAAACAGTCGCACCATCATATAATAATTTCAAAAATTTTATTGGTGAATTGCGGCAATGCGCTACGGAAATTGAAAGACGTTTACTTTCTCTCTACGAAGACGAAAAAATAAAAGAAAACGGCGATGTTTAAAATGAACCCCTCTTCAAAAGAGGGGTTTTTAAATACCGAATAATTTTTCAGCATTTTTGGTAGTTTGCGCAGAAACTTCTTCATAGGATATGCCGCGCAGTTCGGCGATTTTTTCAGCAACATATTTTACATAAAGCGGTTCGTTGCGCTTTCCGCGAAAAGGCGCGGGCGCGACAAAAGGCGCGTCGGTTTCAACCATAATTTTTTCAAGAGGAACGGATTTTATGACTTTGTCGTAATCTCTTGCGAAGGTGATAACGCCGGTGAAAGAAATGAGAAAGCCGAGATTAAAAAGTTCTTCTGCTTGAGGTAATCTGCCGCTGAAAAAATGAACTACTCCTGAAAGGGAGGGATTTTTCTTTTTTTCTTCCCGCAAAATTTCCAAAATCTCCGGATAAGCCCTGCGACAATGAATTATAATCGGTTTCTTAAATTCTCTTGCTAAATCTAGTTGCCTCAAAAACACTTCTTTTTGCTTTTCACGAGATTCTGGACTGTTAT
>PFNV01000041.1:0-12330 GCA_002792165.1 Candidatus Tagabacteria bacterium CG_4_10_14_0_2_um_filter_40_13 | reverse complement strand
CTAACCCACACTCGCCTATCGCCACCACTTTCGGCTCTTTTAATATTTCCCGCAATTGCGTGAAAAATTTTTCGTCTCCGGTTTCAGCTTCCTGGGGATGAAGGCCTGCAGAACTAAAAATAAATTCGTGTTTTTGGGAGATTTCAATGCTTTTTCTTGCCCGCTTTAAATTGCAACCAATATTGATGATTTTCGCCACTCCGCCTTCCTGCGCAACCTTAATTACCTCTTCCCTGTCCGAATCAAAATCGGAAAAATCTAAATGACAATGAGTGTCGATTAATTCATGACTCATGAATATAACTTGGAAAAATTATTCTTTTCTTAAAAATAACGGCTCAATTGATTTCACATGAAATTCATTACTATTTTCTTCGCTTTTTCCATCAATGCCAATCGCATTCAGAATTTTTTCCGCGGTTTGAGGCATAAAAGGACGCAACATCCGGGCAATATGAGTAAGGCCAAAAACAAGATTCCATAAAATCACTCCGGTTTTTTCTTTATCGGTATTTATAAGCTTGAATGGCTGATAATTTTGGATATAACCGTCTAACTGCGAAATCGCCGACCAGATAATATCCATTGCTTTATTCAATTCCAAATTCTCCATCGCTTTCAGGTACTCGGGCAAGACTAAATTTTCAATAACGTAAGGAACGCTGAAAAATTCTTTTCCGTCTTTCTGTAACGGCACTTCCGCAATCGCCGTTTCCGACGGCTTTATAAGCGCGCCGCCGAAATATTGTTCAGCCATTTTTAAAACCCGAGCGGTGTAATTTCCCAAACCGTTCGCCAAATTCGCGTTATACGCCTTCTTAAACTTTTCTTCGGTCAAATCGCCGTCTTCCGTTACAGAAATTTCCCGCGTCAAGTAATAACGCAAAGCATCTGCGCCGTAACGGCGAATGATATCGAAAGGATCGATAACATTTCCCAGGCTCTTCGACATTTTTTTCCCGCCGAGCGTAATGTGGCCGTGAACCAAAAGCACTTTTGGCAAATCAAGACCGGCCGCAAGAAGCATTCCCGGCCAAATCAAGGCGTGAAAACGCAAAATATCCTTACCTATCACGTGAACATCAGCAGGCCAATATTTTTGGAATTTTTCCGTATTTTCCGTACCATAACCCAAGGCGGAAATATAATTGGAAAGAGCGTCCGCCCAAACATACATCGTCTGCGACACATCCAAAGGAACCGGAATACCCCATGAAATATCTTTTGCCGGTCGCGAAAAACTCGTATCCTCAAGCCCCAATTCAAGAAAACTTAAAATTTCATTTTTTCTTCCTTCCGGTATAATTTTTAACTTTCCGGAAGTAATTGCTTTTTTTATTTTATTTTGATACGCCGACAACCTAAAAAAATAATTTTCTTCGTCGATTTCTTCCGGCTTCTGATTATGAATGGCGCACTTTCCGTCAATTAAATCTTTTTTGGTAATAAATGCCTCGCAACCGAGACAATAAAGCCCTTTATAGTTTGCTTTATAAATGTCGCCTTTTTCCGCCAATTTCACCCACAAAGCCTTCGCGCCCGGCCAGTGACGTATTTTATCCGACGTTCTGATAAAATCATCGTTTGAAATGTTCAGTTCTTTTGCCAGAGTTTTAAAATTTTCGGCAATTTCATTGACGAACTCTTCGATATTTTTTTCCTGCGTCTCCGCGACTTTTTTAACTTTCGCGCCGTGTTCATCGGTACCCGTCAAAAAAAAGACGTCTTTTCCCAAAAGTCTTTGATAGCGCGCGACAACATCGGCTTGAACTTTTTCCAATGCATGACCCAGATGAGGCGACGCATTAACATAATCAATAGCGGTTGTAATAAAAAATTTTTCCATTTCCGTTTATTCTCCGGATTGTTTTTTGCTGGCAATATCGTTCAAAAATTCAACTAAAATCACACTAATGGGAAGCGCCAAAAGAATTCCCCAAATGCCGCCAAGCTTTCCTCCGATAATCATAGAGATTATAACCAAAATGGACGGCACGCCCGTAATTTTCCTGACCACAATGGGATGAATAAGATGGCTTTCAAATTGCTGAATCAAAACGTAAAAAGCAACAACAATCAAAGCCATAGTAGGACTTTGGAGAAAAGCTATGCCGACAGCCGGAATAGCGGCTAATATCGGTCCGAAAATTGGAATCAGCTCGAAAATCATCGCCAATAAAGCAAGCATTAAAGCATATTTAATGCCTAAAATAGTCAATCCGATAAAAACAAAAATTCCTATAAGAACACCTAACAATACTTGTCCTTGCAGCCAAAAACCTATTTTTCTTTGAGAGCGCCGCCAAAGATTAAGAATATATTTTTCGTGTTGGCGAGGCGTAATTATTTCAAGAAATTTCTCGATGCCGTGTTCCTGCACCGAGAGATAAAAAGAAATTATCACTATTAAAACAAAGGAAAACGCTCCGCCAAAAATGCCGGCGGTCGTCTGGAAAAAACCGGTGGTGAATTTTTCAATTGAACCCTGCATCCCCATGACAAGCTTAATCAATATTCCGGAAAGTGTTTCGGGTAAATTGGGCGCTAAGCCAAATAATGTCTGAGTGTTCGTCTTCTCCTGCATCCATTGCAATGATAAGTCGGAAATAAAATCTATAAATTCGGAGAATAATGTCGGAACAATAAGATAAAAAGCCATGCTTAAAAAAGCAAAAGCAGCTATATAAATACTAAGCACCATTAATACGCGGGGAATGCGATGACTGGTTCCCCAATGAGCAATCGGCTCTATCGCCGACGCTATCACAACGGCAAAAAGCACAATCGCTACAATATCGCGTATCAAATAAAAAAAAACTATCAAAAGCGCCAAAAGAAAGACGCGAGCAATGGTCCCTGTAGTAATTTGAACCGTTATATTATCTTTTTTTTCGTCCGATATCATATTTTATTGAATATTTTTTTATATAATTGCTCCTGCTTTTTAATGTCTTTATGCTGACCGATCGCCACCAAATTGATTTTGGTAGGATTGAAAATATCCGCTTCTATTTTTAGAATATCACTTTTTGAAACTTTTCCAATCTTTTTTAAAATATCTTCCGGCTGAAACATTCTCTTTAAAAGTAGTTCCTGCTCGCCGTAAAACATTGCGACTTCATCAGAAGATTCCAGGCTCAAGGCAAAACGCCCTCTGGTAAAGCTCTTCGCATCATTCAATTCTTTGTCGGAAACTCCTTTTTGCTTTATTTTCCCTATAATTTCCACGACTTTTCCCAAGACTCTTGCAAGAGATTCGTGGGGCACGCCGGCTTTTATTTCTAAATATCCGACATCGGTATATTGTTCCGTGGCGGAACCGACGTAATACGCAAGACCAAGTTTTTCCCTGATTTCCATCCATAAACGACTGGAAAGATTTCCTCCCAAGATAGTCGTTAAAAGTCCCAATGCATATTTTTTTTCATCAAACATGCTGTAGGCTCTCAAACCCATCGCAAAATGCATCTGGTCTGTTTTTTTCTCTATAAGATGAACGTGGGAAGATTTTTGGGAATCATCCGCTTTCTTCTGCGTTTTTATTTTTCCTTTCTGCATTTTTCCGAATGTTTTTTTCAGTTTCGTAAAAGCTTCATTCCGACCGATATTACCCGCGACTACCACAACAGTATTCGAACCTAAATAATGGTTTTTCAAATAATTGATAATCTGATTCCTTTTGATGCTTTTGATGCTTTCTTCGCTTCCGACAATATCACGTCCCAAAGGAGTGTCGCCGTACAAAACATTTTCCAGAATATCCGCGGCCCGGGCATAGGGCATATCTTCCCGCATATTTTTTTCCTGTAAGATGACATTGCGCTCGCGCTCAATTTCCTCTTCTTTAAAAACCGGTTCGAGCAGAATGTCGGAAACTATATCAAGACTAGTATCAAATTCAGTAAAAGCCGATTTAACCCAAAAACCCGTATATTCTTTGGAAGTAAAAGCGTTGTAGATAGCGCCGATTTTATCAAGAACGCGGGCGATTTGCCCCGGACTAGGCCGACTTTTCGTTCCCTTAAAAAACAAATGTTCCAAAAAATGGGAAATGCCTCCGGTATTTTTTTCTTCGTACCGCGAACCCGTACCGACCAGAACCAAAAGCGTGACCGCTTCGGTATTTTCCATCGGCACGACAATCGCTTTAAGGCCGTTTTTTAAAATTTTCTTTTCGTAATACATAAAATGAGATTAACACGAAATTAGATAAAAACACAATTGACGATCTTTAATATAACTATATGCGACCGCATATGACTATATCATAACAATTTTTAATTCTCTAAGCCAAAATCTCTTTTTAACCATTTATCGTTCTCTAATCGTTCAACCACCATATATAAAACGTCTTTACCTATACTGAAATAGGATTTCAGCATTATGATCAATTCTTCGCATTCGTAAGGATAAATCCAAACGCTATTTTGAAGCCGTCGAAATCCCAAATTAATCAATTCTTTCCGCAATTCTTCTCTTATAATTTTTCTTCTTTCTTTTATATCGAAAATTACCACCCGCCATTTTTTATCCCACTTTTTTGGTTTTTCGATAACCGCTTCTCTTAAATGGTATTTTAATAGTTCTCTCTCCCCTTTTTCCGAAAGCCGAACAAAAGTTTTATCACCACTTTTTTCAAATTCAATAAGGCCCCTCTCATTCAATTTATTAATCGCTTTTTTAACATAATATCCTCTGTGATAATGCCGTTTTTCTTTGCTATATAAAAAATCGATGGCTTGCAAGGTATTTGGCGCAATCACGGCTACAGCCAGAACTCCTGCAGTCGCAATAGTGTTTAAAATAACTTTTCCTATCATTATTTTTACCTCTTTTTTCATATTGATATAGTTATATGCTATAGCTTACAGTTATATCGAATAAATAACAATCCGGCATTTTAATAAAATTTAATAAAAATTAAAAAGGCGGACTTCGGTCCGCCTTGCGTTTATTTTTTGCATTCCATCAATCATTCCTCCTTTTTGGATTTTTTTCAAAAAATATTTATTTCAATCTTTCGGTAAGATAGCACGCAAGCTCTTTGATGTCAAGTCTTTTCTGCTTGCCAGTGTCGCGGTCGCGGATGGTAACCGTATCGTTTTCCAATGTATCAAAATCTATTGTTACACACCACGGAGTACCAATTTCATCTTGTCTCCTGTAGCGCTTGCCGATATTGCCGTTATCATCCCACATCGCGGACATTTCCGGTTTCAGCATTTCATAAACTTCCCGCGCCTTTTTTACTAATTCCGGTTTATTTTTAAGCAAAGGAAAAACCGCAACTTTTATCGGCGCGATTTTAGTATTTAACCGGAGGACAGTCCTCCGTTCGCCGCCTAATTCATCTTCATCATAGGCTTCGCAAAGCAAAGCCAAAACTGTTCTTCCTGCGCCAAAAGTCGGCTCTATCACATGAGGCACGAATCTTTCTTTTGTATCTTCGTCATAATAATCTAATTTATGATTTTTTAAATCGTAATCGGTCCGATACGCCAAGCCATAAAGTTCTTTCCTGCCAAAAGGAAAATCGTATTCGAAATCAACTGTTCTTTTTGAATAATGAGCCCTGTCTTTTTCCGATACCTCCAATTCATGCACATTTTTTTCATTAATTCCTATTTCTTTGATCCAATTCCGTATTTCTTTTTTCCAAAACTCAAAATTCTTTTCCCAATCGCTTTCTTTCACAAAATATTCGAATTCCATAAGATCGAATTCCCTTACCCTGAAAAGAAAATCTCTCGGAGAAATTTCATTTCTGAAGCATCTTCCGATTTGAGCGATGCCGAACGGAACTTTCGGATGAAAAGAATCGATAATATTTTTAAAATTAACGAACATTCCCTGGGCAAGTTCCGGCCGCAAATAAATATCAATCGTTTCGCCTTTTAACGCCCCTGCTTTTGACTTAAACATCGTATTAAATTTCTTGCTGCCCAACGGGTCGGTAAAATGCTCAAGATGGCCGGAAGCGGTCCAAACAGTTTCCGGCATCATAATACTTGAAGCAATACCGTACATATCTTCGCGGCTCGAAACAAATTTTTTCCACCACGCATCTTTTACATTATGAAGCATCTCCGCGCCCAAAGGCCCGTAATCCCAAGTGCCCGCAAGGCCGCCGTAAATTTCCGAGCCGGGATATACGAATCCCCGTCTTTTTGCCAGCGAAATAATATTTTCTAAATTTTTTTCAGCCATTTTTTTTATTTCACTACGGTTCCTTCATTATATTTAAACTGCGGGTCGGTATCAAGATAAGTGGTAATTGCCGCTTTTACTTTACGTAAAAATGCTCCCGTAAAATTATCCTTCCCTCCAAGAATCGCCTCTGAAACCAAAACCGGCTTAGAATCTACTTGAGAAGAATCCGGCAGAAAAGAAATCTGAAATGCCGCTTCTCTGGCCGAATCGATAATTCCCGTTCCCGCCGGAATATTTCCCGCCTTCCAAAAAATTTCTCCTGTTGTCGAATTATATGAAATTTCTGCGGTTTCCGGTTTAATGACGCCAAGCCATCTGATATACGAAGGCAAAAAGGCGCTTACGGTTGCGTCCGAAACCGCGTTCGAAGAATTTGTAAGAGACCAAACAATGGTATAAGTCGTTTCTTTACCAACCTTTGGCGGCAAAGGACCGCTATTTTTAAATGCTCCCGAATAATACAATCCGCGCTGGCTAAGTTGAAATATTGTTGCGATTTTTATATCTTTTATCAGATGATTCGTCACCTGAATTCTTCCTTGATCGGCAGAATCACGCTCAGCTTTCATTTGTATATCCAAAGAAACAGTGGCATTGCCTTTTCTTATAACATCATTAGGTATGGAATCTAAAATGGCGAACCTGAAAGAAACATCTCCTTCCTGCAAAGGTTCGATTTCCGCCAAATCAGGAGAACTGGATTTATTCCAAACCAAAGTTTGATCAAAGCTTCTGTAAAAACCTTGACTAAGAGTAATACTGCTCGCATCAACAACAGAACTATTCAGTTTTATTTCAATAACGGCATTATAAACTTTTTCCGGAACAGTATTTTGCCAATCAATATCCACGCTTAATTCGGCGCCGGGAGAAACCGCAACTTCCTCTGTCCTATTGTTAATCTTTACTCCTATTTTCAAAAACGGTTTTTTCAAAACAATACTTTGTACATTGAAACCGTAAGCGATAACTTCGCCTTTCGCGTCGAGCGGGCCGACGGAAACGCGGAAAACAAGTTCCATTAAATCCTGTCCTT
Organism: Candidatus Tagabacteria bacterium CG_4_10_14_0_2_um_filter_40_13; assembly: GCA_002792165.1. Lineage (GTDB taxonomy): Bacteria > Patescibacteriota > Minisyncoccia. The sequence continues at coordinate 5,084 of PFNV01000041.1, read as the reverse complement.
CGAGAATTCCTTTTATTTTCAATATGCGTTTTTTATTCGGTTCAATGTCGCCCAGGCGCCAAACATTATCGCCGGAAACCGGTTTCAAATCGGATTCATGATATTGAAAACCCGCGGGATATTCTATTTTCAGATTTACGTCTTTAATCACGGCATTAGCATTCGAAATAATTTCTATTTCCATCGTGATCTCTTCGCCGGTATTTGTTTCTTTCGGCATTTTTACGGAAACTTCCACTGGCGATTGCAACAGTCTTACCGATTGTTCCGCAGTTTTGGCCAAAATCGCATTTGAACCCTGCGGACGGTATTCAATCGTAAATTTAAAAACTTTATTAGTGTCTTTTTCTCCAAAAAGATAAAGGCTGATGGCTTGAATGGCTGTTTCGCCTGCTTTTATCTTTCCCAAGGAACGCCTTTCGGAAACAATTTTTGTCCCGCTCAAAAAACCGGAAGGAGCAATGCTCGGTTTTGCGCCTTCGGGATATTCTATAATAAGATCCGCCAATTCAAGATCAGATTTGTTTTTATTGGTAACTGAAACCTGCCAATTGCCCAATTCACCGCCCTTGATGCTCGATGGTCCTCCTAAAGTTATTTCAATATTGCTTCCTGATACCACGCTCAGCCCTCTAATCAAAAAATAAATCGTGACTCCTAAAACAATTAAGCCGATAACAACTAATGCGATGAGAATAAGCTTTTTAAAAAATGGCATCGAAGGTTTTTCAGGCAAAATTAAACGTTCTTCCTCGGGAGAAGATCCTTCCCAATAAGGCTTGGCTTCGGAAAGGCGGGAAGAAAGAGGCGAACGCAATTCCCGTTCCTTGAAAGTTTCTCCTTTTTTAAAAAGTCGTTTTCTTAATCTTTCGATTTCGTCGCTATTCATGATTGATTTTATTATATCACAATTACAATTGGCTTTCCTGCAAAGCCTTGTTGATTGCGAAAATTATTAAAGGCTTCATCTTTTGAACTTCTTCAAGTGAAAGATTGAACCATTTCTCATGTTCGGCAACATATCCGAGATGTGAAAGAATTTTTAATTGCGCCAGTAGTCCGAAAATTTGCAAGTCTCCTTCTCCTTGCGCGTTTTTATATTGTTCCAAAAACAAAAAAGCGCTTTTCACTTCTTTCCATAGAGAGGTATCGTGCTCTTGCCCTTTAACCATCCTGTTTATTAATTCGGCAATTTGAAAAACCGCAGCCAATTTTTCCGGCGTTTCGCGGATATTCTTCCAATTATTCAACTCTTCAGCGTCAACAATGCGCCACGATGTGCGGCTTGCGACTAATCCAAGCCGCGCATAAGAAAAAGTACCCATGCTATAACGAAGCTTTGATTCGACGCGGCGGATGCCTTGGGCAATTGCGTCTATCCTACCGAACTCCCGCGTCAAAACGCTAAAAATCCGGTCCGCTTCACCGATATTTTTTTTCCCAAGTATAATTCCCTCGGTTTGATAAATATGATAAGACACGATAAAAAATGAACTTTTGACCTAAACTAAGTTTGGGGCACATTGGCTCGGTAAATCATTTTTCTGATTTTATTAAAAATACAAATTCTCCCACTTTTACGTCATAGCCTCCTTCAAGGACAGAGCGGACAATAATCGATTTCGCGTTAATGGATTTTTTGAATTCTTTGGCGTATTTTACGATAAAATTTTTCCCTTTTTCATCGGTTGCCATAAAAAACTCGAGCATTTCATTGGGCTTGCGGCCTTCTTTCTTGCGGATATCCTGAATCTGGCGAATTAAATCGCGCAAAATCCCCTCCTCGCGCAATTCTTGCGTAATCATTGTATCTAATTCTATTTCTTCTTTAATATTTTTATCGAAAATGATTTCCTTAACATTCACTTCCCCTTTTATCAATTCTAACAATTCTTTGTTATTTTTGAGATTTGCCCGCCCTCGGCTTTGCCTTGGCGAGGCCGGGGAGATTTGAGATTTAATTTTAAGCGAAGCGATTGGCTGGCGCACGCGGATTCCAAATTTTGTTCTCACTTCAAGCGCTTTTGAAACAATATCCCTCGTCACTTCCATATCTTTCAATAATTTTTTCGATGCGGCAGATAAAGTTTTTCCGACAACAGGATAATTTTCCAAATGAACGCTTTCTCTTGCACTTCGTAGCCTTGGCGAAGAAGGGTTCATCTCTTGATACATCATTTCAGAAATAAATGGCGTGAAAGGCGCAAGGATTTTTGCAGTTTCCATAATCACTTTTCCTAAAACCGCGTTTATTTCTTTCGCCTCTTTAGAATTCGGATTTTTCATTTTTTCGCGTATGCGGCGAATATACCAATGAGAAATATCTTCTATTACAAAATTTTCGAGCAGGCGGCCCGTCGAAACAACATCATAATTGTCGAGCATTTTTGTGGCTTCCAATGCAACTTGATTAAAACGCGCCAATAACCATTTATTTATTATGGAAGTCGGACTTCCATAGGAAGTCCGACTTCCCGCAGCGCGACCGTATATTTTCCAATATGTAAAACAGTTCCAAAAGATTAAAATGAATCTTCGTAAAACCGCCTGTACATCGCTTTCTTTAAACAACTTTTCATCCCACGGCTGATTGATGGTATAAAAATACCAGCGCACCGCATCGGCGCCGTACTTATTCATTAAATCAATCGGTAAAACTATGTTGCCCTTTGATTTGGACATTTTTTGGCCATTTGCGTCCAAAACCAAACCTAATGAAAGCACGTTTCGATAAGGCGCCTTGCGGCCGAGCAATATGGCATCGGCCAATAATGTATAAAACCATCCTCTTGTCTGGTCAATCGCCTCGCAAATATAATCCGCCGGATATTCCAATTTTTTATTAGCAAAAGGCTTGCCTTGAGCGAAGTCGAAGGGATAATGATTTTGCGCAAAAGGCATTGCTCCGGAATCAAACCAAACATCGCAAACGCCGTTAATACGCTTCATTTCCCCGCCGCACTTTTCGCATTTCAATAAAATTTTATCGATATAAGGCCGATGGGGGTCCAAAACAAAATTTTGATTATGGGACAGCGGGATGAAATCCAGCTTCATCATTTGTCCTGTTCCTATAAAATCTTTTTTCTTTCCTTTTAAAATAACCGCTTCTTCATCCGTTAATCCTTTCGCCCCGGCCTGAATAAGCCAGGTCGGATATTCATGGGTAATTATCAAAATATTGCGTTCTTTATATTTTTCCTCCATTTCGTATAAAAAACGCATAAGGCGATTTTTCAGATCGGTAAGATTTTCACCGTTAGGCGGAGCTTTGGAAAATTTTTCCAGATTTGAAGAAAAATATCTGTGATATTCTTCGTCCGGTTTCGCGTCAAAGATGCCGACATTAACATCGCGCAGGCGCGCGTCAAAAAATATATTTTCTTTCGGTATGCCGATAATATCCGCCACGGCCGCTGCCGTTTCTTTGGTCCGCAAAAAATCAGAAGAAAAAATCAAATCGATTTTTTCCTTTTTTAATTTCGCGGCGGTTTTCGCAATTTCCTTTTTGCCCTTAGGAAGCAATTTGTAATTATCATTTTCTATATTGGAACTGGCGATATCGTGCGAGTTATGTTCCGCAAATCCATGGCGCATCACAAAATATTTGTTTCCCGATTTCAAAGTCTTTTTTTTCAATTCATCATAAGAACCTATAACCGAATAATTCTTGCATGCCCCGCAGCGCCATATCGGAAGCGGCGTCCCCCAATAACGCTCACGCGAAATCGCCCAATCCCGCAAATCCTTCAACCACTCGCCAAAACGCCCTTCTTTCAGATACTCCGGATGCCAATTTATTTTTTTGTTTTCCGCAATCATTTTTTGTTTTACTGCCGTTGTTTTCAGCCACCAGGAAGTTTTGGCATAATACATCAAAGGACTGTCGCACCGCCAGCAAAAAGGATAATCGTGCTCGTACGGCTCGGTTTTAAATAAAAGTTTCCTTTGGCGCAAACCCTCTACAATCAGCGGGTCGGCATCTTTGATAAACATTCCATTCCACTTGTAGCCTGGTTTCAGCATTTTTCCTTCCTCGTCCACTAAAGATAAAATAGGCAATTTTTCCGCTTTTCCCAATCTCATGTCGTCTTCGCCATATGCCGGAGCGATATGGACAACGCCGGTTCCTTCTTCGGCTGAAACAAAATCGGCGGCGTAAACTTTATAAGGAGCGTTGTCGGGATAAAGCGGTTCGTACTCCAGACCGACCATTTCACGGCCTGAAAAAGAATCAATTTGAAAAGCCGGAAGATTTTTATATGTTTCCGGGAAAAAACCTTTCCCAAGAAGAATTTCAAAATTCTTTTTCCCCAGAACAAGCCAATGATTTTCTTCTTCGGGATCGGGAACGCAGACATATTCAATATCGGAATTTATCGCCAAGGCCGCATTGGAAGGCAATGTCCAGGGCGTTGTTGTCCAAACTAAAATTGAGGTATTCTGCCATTCAGAATCTTTGCTTTTTACTTTAAATCTTATGTAAATTGATTCCTCTTTAACTTTCCGATAGCCCTGGCTCACTTCGTGGGTTGAAAGAGCCGTACCGCAACGCGGACACCAGGGAAGAACTTTATAGCCTTCGTAAAGCAATTTTCTCTTTTCGGTCTCTTTAAAAATCCACCAAAGAGTTTCGATGTAATCGTTCGTCATCGTCGCGTAAGCATTTTTCATATCCAGCCAATAAGCCATTCTCTCTGTTAATTTTTCCCATTCGTTTCTGTAACGCCAAACGCTTTCTTTGCACTTCTCTATAAATTTTTCAATGCCGTATTCCTCTATTTCTTTTTTGCTCTTTAGGCCGAGTTCTTTCTCAATTTGTATTTCAACAGGCAAACCATGGGTATCCCATCCGGCTTTGCGCTCGCAATAAAAGCCCCGCATTGTTTTGTAGCGCAAAATAATGTCTTTGAAAGCGCGCGCTTCAACGTGATGCAAGCCGGGCTGGCCATTTGCGGTCGGCGGGCCTTCGTAAAACACAAATTTCTTTTTCCCTTTCCTTTGCTTAATGGATTCCTCAAAAATTTTGTTCTTTTCCCAGAATTCCAGAATTTCCTCCTCGCGCTTCGGAAAATTAAGTTTAG
>PFNV01000004.1:1920-6308 GCA_002792165.1 Candidatus Tagabacteria bacterium CG_4_10_14_0_2_um_filter_40_13 | reverse complement strand
GAAATTCCTTGTCTGGTAAGAAAGTTGCCAGTCCCGACGGTGACGTTGGGATAAAATTCGGCTAATAACGGTGAAATCCTCGCTTGAACAGTAATTCAAGGATTATTGTGATGAAAGCAGGATAATACCGTGGGAAGTCATCGAAGCACATAATTTATGTGTTCGGTTGACCCCGTAACGACTGGAGTCGACGCCAATTGGCGTCGACAAAGATAGTATTAGTTGATATAATTAATGCTATAATATGCCGGCTCTGGGTAGTAAAAAGCGAAATTTAGAAGAATATATTTCCGGTTATGTTGACGGAGAAGGATGTTTTAGCGTTTCTTTTTCCAAGCGAAAAAAATTTATCATTGGATGGGAAACAAAACCAAGTTTTTAAGAAAATATGTTTTATGATGAAGCAGGAAAAGCATAAAAATTTAAGCGGCCTAAGAAAAATTATAAATCTCGCGTTCAAAATGAACGCCAGCGGAAGAAGACGGTATAGTAAAAGAGATATTCTAAATTTTGCCACTAGTCAGATGAAGATATAGTCTATGCCATTGGAAACAATGGATTAAACATGAAGTTCAGACGCGCACGAATGGCGTAACGACTGGGGGACTGTCTCGGGAAGAAGCCCGGTGAAAATACAATGCTCGTGAAGATGCGAGCTACCTGCAGCTAGACGAAAAGACCCCGGAAGCTTTACTGTAACTTGGTATTGGGTCTAGTCCTCTAATGCGTAGTAATAGACGGGAGACTTTGAAGTCTCGCTTTCGGGCGGGATGGAGTCGCCAATGAAAGACCGTCCTTTGGCGGATTATATTCTAACCTGTGCGGCAAAAACGCATGGGAACAGTATCTGGTGGACAGTTTTGCTGGGGCAGCATCCTCCTAAAAAGTAATGGAGGAGTTTATTAAGGTCAGCTAGGCGCGGATGGAAATCGTGCCGGTCGTATAATGGCAAAAGCTGGCTTAACTGCAAGACGGACATGTCAAGCTCCGAATCATTATTTTGTTTTTTTTATTAAATGAAACGATTATTCGGACCATTAGCCTTCGGGCTAATTGGAGATGCGAAAGCAGAACATAATGAACTGCTTGTGGGTATTAGACGCCGCAAGCAATTAACGGCTAAAAGTTACTCCGGGGATAACAGGCTAGTCGGACCCACGAGTCCATATCTACGGTCCGGTTCGGCACCTCGATGTCGGCTCATCTTATCCTGGTGGCGGAGAAGCTACCAAGGGTTTGGCTGTTCGCCAATTAAAAAGATACGCGAGCTGGGTTCAAACCGTCGTGAGACAGGTTGGTCTCCTATCTGCTGCAGGCGTTGATTCTTGAGGAAATTCTTTCCTAGTATGTAAAATTGCTACTTTCCCGAGTAATCGGGTTTGAAAATTCGGCTAATAACGGTGGAATCTTAATAATTCTGGGAACCGTTGATAACTATTATTGCCCTTGGTCCGGCAATATAGTACAATCTACTTGAGGACCAGAAATTATTAAGACAATACCGTGGGAAGTCTATCTAAAATAAATTTAGCTTAAGAACAATTATGTAACCAAAAGAAAGAGAACAAAAAGCGAACTAATGGAAAATTTTAGATTTGACCCCGTATCGACTGGATCCTTGCAATGCGCAAGGTGAAGATGGCAGATAAATTGCCATAATACGCCGACCCCTAAACCTAACTGCTTTAGCGATTTAGGTCGGGTGAAGATATAGTCAGCACACATAGTGATATGTGAATACGTGACGAGAGGACCGGAAAGACTCGACCTCTGGTGTACCGGCTGTTCTGCCAAGAGCATCGCCGGGTAGCTATGTCGGGAAGGGATAACCACTGAAAGCATCTAAGAGGGAAGCCCATTCCAAGATTAGGAATCATTAAGATTCGTAGAAGATGACTACGTTGATAGGCTCTAGGTGTAAGTCCAGCAATGGATTTAGCCGAGGAGTACTAATAAATCGATTTCTGCTAGGAAATTTGAAAATCTTATCTGCCCAAATTTTTAGACTTTTTGAAAATGTCTGATAATCCGAAAAGGAATATTGAGAAATTAAACTTGTTATTACAAGAAAAAGTCTAAAAATTTGGGCAGGGTAAAACACATTTGAAAAAGTAAAAATTGAGTTTTTTGTTCTGGTGGTTTGTCGCCATGGTACCACCCGTTCCCATTCCGAACACGGAAGTGAAACGTGGTTGAGCCGATGATACTGAAAGGGAAAGTAGGTAGCCGCCAGAATAAAGCACTTAATTTCAAATTTTTGCGCGGGATAGCTAGTCGCCCCGCCTTGGCGGGGCGCCTTTTTATTTTTCCCGATTTTCCATATAATAAATAGGTATGAGCATTATCCCTTGGCGGCAGAGAAGACAGCTTTTTTATTTCGGCATATTTGCCGCTGTAGTTTTAGTTATTTTTGGCGGCCTTGTTTGGTATTTATGGCCGGAACCGACTTGTTTTGACGGAAGAAAAAACGGCGGCGAAGATGGTATTGATTGCGGCGGACAGTGTACGCCGTGCTTAGGGAAAATAAAAGATATTTCCCAAATATGGGTGCGTTTTTTCAAAAATAAGGAAGGATTTTATGATGCAGCCGCTTTAGTGGATAATTCCAATCTTACCGCCGCTTTGTCCGTTTTAAAATATCGTTTTAAACTTTACGATGCGAATAATCTCACTATTGCCGTAAGAGAGGGTCAAACTTTTATCAATCCGGGAGAACAACAAATAATTTTTGAAAGCAATATTGCAACCGGTCCTCGTTTTCCCCGCTATGTTTATATCGAATTCGATTCCGCGAAAGATTGGCAATATCTCAAAAAAGAAAAATCGTTTTTAAGCGTTGCCCAAAAGGCGTTTATCAATTTTCCTTTTCCGCGTTTTTCCGCGGAAATACGTAACGATTCCATGTTTGACGTAAAAAATGTTCTCGCGACAGGAGTGTTATACGACGAGACTGACAATGCGATTGGCGTCGCCTTTACTAAAATTGATTTTATTAAGGCGGAAGCAAGCCAATGGGCAAATTTTACCTGGCCCCAACCTTTCGATAAAGAGCCGGCAAGCACCGAAGTTTTTGTAACGACAGATTTAACGAAAAATAATAAGTAGTGGCATGTCTTTATTTTTTCGCCGCATCGCTGATGTAGATTGGGTATTATTTTTAGCCGTAATTCCGCTTCTTGGGGCAGGGCTTGTGACAATGAAGGGTTTATCTTCTCAAGCGGGCGGATTACTCGGAGAAAGCGGAGATTATTATTTTACCCGGCAGATTATTTGGATTTTTCTGGCACTCGCCATTTTTTTTGTCTGCAGTTTTATCGATTGGCGTTTTTTAAAAAGCGGGGGATTGTTGATTACGCTTTTGATCGTCAATTCGGCGCTTTTGGTTTTTCTTCTGGTTGCGGGCATGGCTACGCGCGGGTCCAGCCGCTGGATTCATTTTGCTTCTTTTTCAATAAGCCCTTCCGATCCCGTCAAACTTTTATTGATTCTTATTCTGGCAAAATATTTTTCAAGGCGTCATATTGAAATCGCAAATATAAAACATATTTTAGTTTCTTTGACTTACGCCGCTGTGCCGGCTGCTTTGGTTTTTTTTCAGCCCGACTTCGCCTCCGCAATTATTATCGGCGCTATTTGGCTGGGAATGGTTTTGGTTTCCGGGATAAATAAAAAACATTTACTGTTTATTATTCTGATGGCGATCCTAATTTTTACTATAAGTTGGTTTTTTATCTTAAAGCCGTATCAAAAAAATCGCATACTTACTTTTTTAGATCCTTTAAGCGATCCAAGGGGCGCGGGATACAACGCGCTTCAGTCTATGATTGCGGTCGGTTCGGGACAAATTTGGGGAAAGGGGATTGGTTACGGAACCCAGAGTCGCCTTGAATTTTTGCCCGAGCATCAAACCGATTTTATTTTTGCCGCTTTTGCCGAAGAATGGGGATTTATCGGCGTTTTGATAATTTTCACTTTTTTGGGAATAGTGGTATGGCGCATTTTAATAAACGCTTTTAACGGGCAGAGTAATTTTGAACGGCTTTTCGGAATCGGAATGGCAATTTTTATCGTAATCCAGTCGTCAATCCATATCGGCATGAATATCGGCCTTTTGCCGGTAGCGGGTATTCCACTGCCTTTTATGAGTTACGGCGGTTCCGGTCTTTTGACTGTTTTCGCCGGATTGGGAATATTGATGGGAATGAGAAGATACAGCATCAATATTCCTGACGACCCGCATTTGATATAAATTTAGAGAAACAAAAAACTATAAGTCAGGAAGGAGTGTTATAATGAATGTAATAACATTTTATTAAATTCAAATTTTTGTGTGCGGCATTGTAGGATACATAGGAAATAGAAAGGCGATTCCGGTTATTATTGACGGT
>PFNV01000004.1:0-1878 GCA_002792165.1 Candidatus Tagabacteria bacterium CG_4_10_14_0_2_um_filter_40_13 | reverse complement strand
ATTGTTTTAAATGAAAATCAGCACAGGATTTTCAAAAATAAAGGCAGGGTGACGGACCTCGAAAAAATGGTTGATTTCGATTTCGACGGCAGAATAGGCATTGGCCATAGCCGTTGGGCAACTCACGGCAAGCCGAGCTATAAAAACAGCCATCCCCATTGGTCCTGCGACAAAAAAATATTCGTGGTTCATAACGGAATCATCGAGAATTACAAAATTCTCAAAAGCAAGCTTGAGAAAAAGGGGCATAAATTCAATTCGGATACCGATACCGAAGTTTTCGCCCATTTAATTGAAGACATTCTCAGTTCACAAAAAGGAAAAATCACTTTTGAAGAAGCTGTGCGTTTGGCGCTCAAGATAATTCAAGGAAGCTACGCTTTTGTTATTATCAATTTGGACGAGCCGGATAAACTAATCGTCGCCAGAAATTCGAGCCCGCTTTTAATTGGAATAGGCGATACTTCAAAAGAAACCGCTCAGGAATATTTTGTGGCTTCGGATGCCAGCGCCCTTCTTTCTTATACAAGAGGAATTGTTTATTTGAACGACGGCGAATACGGAATTTTAACCCAGAAAGGTTATAGAATTGCCGATTTAAACCGTAAGCCGATCCAAAAAGAAAAACAACTTATCGAGTGGACGCTGGAAGAAGCTTCAAAGCAAGGATATCCGCATTTTATGTTGAAGGAAATTTTTGAAGGACCGGAAGCGGTTGAAAATTCCAGCCGCGGCAGAGTGCTGGCCAAAGAAGGAAAGGCGAAATTAGGCGGCATCGAAAGCGTGAGTCAGGAATTGAAAAAGATAAATCGTCTTATTATTACAGGTTGCGGTACGGCATATTATGCCGGTATGCTGGGTAAATATATGTTCGAGGAATACGCCGGAATTGCAACGGAAGTCGATAATGCTTCGGAACTGCGTTATCGGCAGCCGATTTTTCCTCCTGATTCAGCCCTGCTTTCGATAAGTCAATCAGGCGAAACAGCCGATACTTTAGCCGCTATCCGTGAAGCAAAAAAAATAGGTCTTACAATTTTAGGCATTACGAATGTTGTAGGTTCGACGATTGCGAGAGAAGTTGATGCCGGTGTTTATAATCATATCGGGCCGGAAATAGGCGTGGCTTCGACAAAGGCTTTTATCTCGCAATTAATTGTTTTGCTTTTACTTGTTTTGCATTTGGGCCGCGACAGAAAAATGTCCGCTTCGGAAGGAAGGCGTATTGCCGCGGAAATTGTAGTTTTGCCTTCAAAGATGAGGCGCATTTTCAGATTTAAAGAAAAAATTGAGCAGATAGCGCGAAAATATTCCAAATATGACAACTTTCTTTATATGGGAAGAAAATACAGTTTTCCCATTGCACTTGAAGGAGCTTTGAAATTGAAAGAAATTTCATACGCGCACGCTGAAGGATATAGCGCCGGAGAAATGAAGCATGGTCCCATTGCCATGATTGACGAGAATTTTCCGTCTGTTTTTATCGCGCCTAAAGACAGCGTTTACGAAAAAACGCTCGGTAATATGGAAGAGATAAAAGCGCGCGATGGAAAAATTATCGCTATCGCCACCGAAGGCGACGAGATGATTAAAAAAATCGCCGATGACATAATTTACATTCCAAAAACGCTTGAATTGACCTCTCCCTTACTTTCAATAATTCCCCTCCAATTATTCGCGTATTATATGGCTGTTTTGCGCGGTTGTGATGTAGACAAGCCGCGGAATTTGGCTAAATCAGTGACGGTTGAGTAGGAAGCGAGGAATCCCTGCCCCGTAGGATCGCCGAAGGCGACTCCTTCGGGGTTGCCAAAAGCGTGACAGTGGAATAATTTAAAATATTATGAAAGCGATTATTTTAGCAGCTGGTGAAGGCGT
>PFNV01000031.1 GCA_002792165.1 Candidatus Tagabacteria bacterium CG_4_10_14_0_2_um_filter_40_13 | reverse complement strand
AATCGAACTGGCGACTGTGCAATGCGAATGCACCGGTATGCCACTTACCTATAGGCCCTCTTCTCTTTGTTTGCAAAATATCATTTTTAGAGTAAGATTTCAATAAGCGATTTCCCGGCTGCCTCAAGAAAAATTTCTTAACCCCGCTTTTTTAGATGGCCTGGAAAAAGAAAAACGAAAAATTCGCCAGATTGATTTGGAAGCATGGTATCGCGCCGTAGACTTGGAACGAAGCAAAATTCATGCCTTGGGGCTTGAATATTGCATTAATAATGATACGGCCCAAAAATTACTCTCAAAAGCCGAGTTCAATACAAATTATCGGCAAATTGTCGGGAGTTGGCTGGAAAATCGCGAGCAGGCGGTAGTTTGCCTGGGAGAAAACCATCCGGAAGATGCGGATAAAAAAGAAGCAGTTTGGGCGATAAAAGAATTAAGGCCATTGGGATTTAATTATCTTTTACTGGAATGCGTTCTGGTCGCCGACCAGAAAATTCTTGACGAATATCAGCCTCCGGCATTTCCATATTATTACGTTCATTCGCCTCAATATCAATAAAGGAGATATGGCTTGTGTTCGAAAAAAGAAAATACTTAGGAGAATAAATCCACTCTGGAAAACGAAGAGTGGATTTTTATTGGAAAAATTGCGAAATTTCAGGAATATGGTATTTTTTAGGAATATGACATCGGATATTAAAAAATTATCGGGCTCCGAAGTGGAAGTTTCCATTGAAGTTTCCGCGGAAGAATTTGAGAAATATTATAAACAATCTTTTGAAGAAGCATCAAAGAATTTTTCAATGCCCGGGTTCAGGCCGGGAAAAGTTCCGCCCGAGATTTTAAAAGAAAATATCTCGAGCGAGGCAGTTTTGAAAAAAACGGCGGAACATACGATTCAAAAAACTTATTTTCCGGTTCTCCGCGAGAAAAAAATAGAAGCTATCGGCAGACCGGAAATTTTTATTACGAAAATCGCTAAAGGGAACTCTTTTTGTTTTAAAGTCAAAACCGCTGTTTTGCCGGAAATCACTTTACCGGATTACAAAAAAATAGTTTTAGACACCAGAGAGAAAGAAGAATTTACCGTCAAAGAAGACGCAAGCGAAGAAGAAAAAGGAAAAATGCAACAAAAGAAAAGAATGAAAATTCTTGAAGCTATCAGCGACGCTACGGAAATTGATATTCCGGACATTATGATAAAAGCGGAAAAAGAAAAAATGCTAGGCGAACTGAAAGCCAGCATTGAAAATATGGGGATGAAATGGGAAGATTATTTGGCGCAAATCGAGAAAGCGGAAGAAGAATTGAAGAAAGAATGGCAGAAAGATGCCGAACGCCGCATCAGATACGGGTTGATTTTGCGGGAATTGGCAAATAAGGAAAACATTCAAGCGAGCGAAGAAGAGGTGGATGCGGATGTTGAAAAAATCCTGAAACAGCTTTCTGCGGCCGGGAGTAACGCATCTGATATTGACACAGACTATCTTAAGAGTTATACTTACGGCATGCTTCGTAACGAAAAAGTCTTTCAATTTTTAGAAATATGTTAAAAAACTATTTGATACCAACGGTTATAGAAAAAACTCAATTCGGGGAGCGCGCCTATGATATTTATTCGCGCCTTTTAAAAGAAAGGATTGTTTTTCTCGGCGGTTCGATTACCGATGACGTAGCGAATACCGTTATCGCCCAGCTTTTATTTCTCGAATTTCAAGACCCGAAAAAGGACGTTAGTCTTTACATTAATTCTCCCGGCGGTTCGGTGACTGCGGCTCTCGCGATTTACGATGCAATGAATCATATCAGGTCCGACGTTGCGACGATTTGCGTCGGTTTAGCCGCTTCCGGCGGCGCGGTTCTTTTGGCTGCCGGACAAAAAGGAAAAAGATTCGCTTTGCCTAATTCGGAAATCATGATTCATCAGGTCCTTGGCGCCGCCGAAGGCCAGGCGACGGAAATCGAAATAGAGGCCCGCCACATTTTGAGAGTTAAAGATAAAATAAATAAAATTCTGGCGAAACATACCGGCCAGTCGCTCGCTCAAATCGAAAAAGATACCGACAGGAACTTTTTTATGGATGCCGAGGAAGCGAAGAAGTACGGCGTTATCGACGAAATTCTTAAAACAAAAAACGGCTCGTCGATAAGCCGCTCAAATTCCAAAGAAAAATAAATTTTTAAATTTATTTTTCTTTTTTACGGCGCAGATAAGCTGAATACTAAGTGTAAAGCTGGGGAAAAGGTTGCATTGTTAAAACTTTCTTTTCCTCTTCTTTAGTCAGAATATTTTTCTGCCGCAAGATTTCGACTAAAGCTCTTATTTTAATATCTTCTTTCCGCATAATGATTATCAAATCTCCTTTTAGATCGGCGAGTTTGTCATCCAGATGATCTTTTGTAACCATGTTTGCCTTTATTTTTCCGATGTCGGATTTCATTCCTCCGATATCTGATTCGATATTTTGGAATTTGCGATCGGTATTAGTCGCAAAACGGTTCATCGTCTTAAGGATTTCGTAATGCGTGGGTTCTTTGTCTTTCATAGTTCAATTTTAACTTAAAAACTAATTATTGTCTTTCTTGCGGCGAAGATAGGCGGGCACTGAATCCCAGTTGCCCGTTTTTTCTTTTCCGGAAGGATTCATTTTTCCTTTTTCGTTTTCGAATTGATTATTGCCTTGGAAAAGAGACTGGTTTTTGCCGTTTGAGTCTCCCTCGGAAAAACCCGACGCGATAACAGTTACTTTTATTTCGTTTTTCCTAAGGCGTTCATCGCGGATTGCTCCAAAAATGATTTTTGCGTATTCATCGACGGATTTGGTAATGACGTTTGCCGCTTCCTGTATTTCGAGCATTGTCATGTCTTCTCCGCCGGAAATGGCAAAAAGCACTCCTTTCGCGCCGTCGATAGATATGTCGAGCAGCGGTGAATTGATCGCCATTTTTGCGGCTTCTTCAGCGCGTTTTTCTCCTTGAGCAGTGCCGATTCCCATGAGTGCCGAGCCCGCTCCTTCCATAACCGCTTTTACATCGGCAAAATCGACATTAATGATGCCCGGCATGGTTATCAAATCGGATATTCCTTCGACTGCTTGCCGCAACACTTGGTCGCAAATAGCGAAAGCGGACATAAATGTCGTTTCTTTTTGTACCATGCCCATAAGCCGGTCATTGGGAATTATGATTAAAGTGTCAATCGCATCCCGCAATGCCACTAATCCGTTTTCGGCGAGCTGCGCCCGGTATTTTCCTTCAAATGAAAAAGGCAGCGTAACAACCCCGACCGTTAATATGCCTTGTTCTCTCGCAATTTTCGCTACAATCGGCGCGCCGCCCGTGCCGGTTCCGCCGCCCAATCCGCAAGAAACAAAAACCATATCCGCGCCTTTTACCGCTTCCTGAATTTCGTCTTTTGTTTCTTCTGCCGCCTGTTTGCCGATTTCCGGATTCATTCCCGCCCCCAAACCTTTTGTTACATTTTTTCCGATACGTATTTTTTTGGGAGCCAATGTATGATGAAGATCCTGGGCGTCGGTGTTAATGGTGATAAATTCAACTCCTTTCACTTTGGAGCGAATCATGTGGTCAATTGCATTACAACCACTTCCTCCAATACCAATAACTTTTATTCTCGCAAACGCTTCTACTTCTGGTTGTATTCGCGGCATACGTTCTAAGGATAGGAAAATAAAAGATTAATGTCAACCATGTTTACGGCAAGAATGATTTGAACCAGCGGAGAATAGAACTGGGAGAAGGTGGTTTTAAGCCCGGACCTTTTTCTCCGGAAACGCAGAGCCCGAGAGCGGTTGCCCAGCGCGGATTTTGAATTTGTTTATCATGCGTTTTTAAAGAAATGACAGGCGAACCGATTTTTACCGGCAGTTTGAGGGAATTCTTCGCAAAATTTTCTATTTCGATGAGGTTGGCTCCTCCGCCTATTAAAACAACGCCGGCCGGAAGCAACTCGTTCCTGCCGATTTTCTTAAGATGATTTCCGACCAGTTCGAAGATATCGTCTAACCTCGCTTCGATGATTTCAGTAAGTTTCCTTTTTTGATTATCAGAAACATAATTGAATTTTAATTGCTCCGCTTCTTCAAGCGATATTTTTAGTCCTAGCGCGATATCGTTGGTGATATTTGCAGAGCCGAAAGGAAAAACCGCGAGCGAAAGAAGACTGCCTTCTTCAAAAACCGCCATTGATGTTGTTTCCGCTCCGATATCAATTAAAACCACGCCGACTTCTTTTTGATGTTTATCCAAAACCGCATAGCCTGCGGCGACGGGCGCGGCATATATATCGTCCACATTAATATCCGCCATCTCCGCGCTTTTAACCAGCGCGGATAAATGCTGATTTAAAGATGTTACGAATAAAACTTCCGCTTCAAGTTTTTCTCCCTTCATGCCGGCGGGTTGTCCTAAGACCATTTCTCCGTCGACTTTGTAAAAAAGAGGAATAGTATGAATAATACTTCGATTGATGATGGGCGCGAGATTGCTTTCCGCTTGGGTAATGGCGCGTTTGATATCGGCTTCAGTAACTTCATTATCTGCTCTTGAAACCACTATGGTTCCTTTTGATTTTGCGGCTTCCAATTTTACTCCGCCGATGGAAAGATAAGCGTGTTTAACGGCAAGCGCGGAAATATGCTCGGCTTCTTTGATTGTTTTTGAGATTGCGTCGGTAACCGCGTCGGAATTTATCACATAGCCGTGCCTTAAACCGCTGGATGCTTTTTGAATCGTACCCAAAATATGGAGTTCGTTCGGTAGCCGTTTTTCGGCTATTACTATTTTAATTGCTGATGTCCCCGCATCAATTCCTATGACGATACCTCGAGCCATGTTTTTTAAGCAGTTTTCTTTCCTGCTCTTCCATTTTAGCACCATGTTTGAAGTTTTTTAAGTGGCAGATGCCGTGGATAAATAAGAAAAGGGGAGAATATTTTTTTTGAGCCAGATTAATAAAAATTTCACCTTCTTTTCTGGATAGGGGAAACGAGAGAACTGCGGCCGTTTTAGCCTTGCCGCTGTATCTTATATTGAGTTTTTTCATTAAGGCATTCGCTGCAAAAACCAGGCTTAAATCGTATTTTTTACCCAAAACTTCCTCCTTGATTTTTTGCAAAATAATTTTAGAACCGTCAGATGGATGGCGTTTTTTTGTGAGATTTGTTATGCAGATCATCGATCTATTGGCTAAGTTCTTTCCGCAAGATATCAGCAATGCGGTTGCCGGATGCTTTTCCTCTTAAAAGCGGAGCGATAATTTTCATAGCTTTGCCGAAGTCTAGAGGGCCGGTTGCTTGAGCTTCGGAAATTCCCTTTTTTACGACAACCAAAATTTCTTCATCGGAAACTTCAGGCGGAAGATACGCCTCGAGAATTGCCAGTTCGTTTTTTTCCTGCTCGACAAGTTCGGGCCGTCCTCCTTTCTCAAATCCTTCAATCGCGTCTTTGCGTTTTTTCGTTTCTGAACGGATTACATCCATTGTCTCTTCTTCATTCAACCCTTCTTCTTTTTTGCGCAGCTCTATTTCTTTATTATGGATTGCCGATAAAAGCATCCGAATCGTAGAAATTCGTATTGTTTCTCCTTTTTTCATGGAGTTTTTTAAATCCTCTTGAATTTTTATTTTTAGTTCTGCCATAATTACTCTATTTTACCGAGTTTGCGCAAATGTTCCATTTTCTTTTTTCGTTCTATGCGCCAAATAGCCCCCTTTTTTTTCGAAAGCTCTGTTTTTGGTCTTTTTTTGAATTGCAGAAAACGCACGCGCATTAAATTGCCGGATTGCTGTAGTTTGTGGCTGAAACGCCGGATAAGGCTGCTTGTTGATTCATTGTCTTTTCGTTGAACTTCCACCATAATGAATTTATTTTTTCGCTATTTTTTTCTTTACAAATTCTATCGCTTTTGAAAAAGGCACAATGTCCTGGCCGCCCAGATTCGCGTCGCGGACGATTATCGTATCTTCTATGGCTTCTTTTTGCCCCAGCATCAGAATAATCGGCGCGCCGAGCCTTGCGGCGATTTTCAATTGGCTTTTTAAACTGTCTTTGGTAACGCTTTGGGCGATCGGCATATTTGCCTTACGGAACATTTCGGTAAGGATAAGGCTTTTTCTTTTTGCCGCGGCGCCTATTTGAATAAAGAATATTTTTGGGTTTTTGTAGCGCTGGCGGAGCAATTTCTTTTCGTGTAAAGCCATTATTACTCTTTCGGCGCCCATACTCATTCCCACAGCCGGCACATCTTTATTAGATAGAATCTTGCTTAAATCATCGTAGCGCCCGCCGCCGCATAAAGCAAGATTTTTCAATTGCGAGGGTTTTTCCGGAGATTCGTCTTTTTCATCAAGAAAAATTTCGAATACAGTGCGGGTATAATAATCCAAACCGCGCACGAGATAATGGTCTAATATATAGGGAATATTGAGCGCGTCGAGAATTTCTAAAACTTCTTTCAGATGAGTTTTACATTCGGAACATAGGTAATTAATCATTTGCGGCGCTTCTTCTTTCAATTTTTTGCAGGAATCTTCTTTGCAATCCAAAAGCCTGAAAGGATTTTCTTTGAGGCGGCGCTTGCAGTCTTTGCACAAATGATTCACTTTTCTTCGGTAATAATTTGAGAGTTCTTTTCGGTAGGTATTTTTACATTCTTTGTCGCCGATAGAGTTGATGTGAACAATAAAATTTTTTAGCCCCATATCTTCCAGAATTGCCGTAGCCACTCTGATAACGGTAGCATCAGCAATGCTGTTTGCTTCTCCCAATATTTCCAGGCCGAATGATTGGAATTCCCGCGAGCGGCCGAATTGGGGAGATTCGTGGCGGAAAAACGAGCCTTTGTAATAAAGCATGACCGGTTGAGGCCGGGTGTGCATGCCGTGTTTAAGGTAAGCGCGCATAACCTGAGCAGTTCCTTCGGGACGTAATACTAAATGGTCGCCGCCGCGGGTTTTGAATATATACATTTGCTTTTCGACGATATCGGTTGTTTCGCCTATAGCTGCGGTAAAGAGATCGATTTTTTCGAGATGAGGAGCTTGTATTGGTTGGAACCCATAATAAGTTGCAATTTCTTCCGCTTTCTTGAAAAAACTTTGATAAAAAGGATATTCTTCGGGAAGAATATCGCGCATTCCTTTCGGCGTCTGGAGTAAAACATCTTTTTGTTTTTTTTCCATAAAATAATGAGCGGGGGCAAATTCCTTTATAAAACTCCCAAGCTGGCAACAGGCCAGAGCCGTAAAAAGGCCCGGCCGATAATAAGATTTTCTTTTACCGGCCCCCAATACCTTGAATCGGAACTGGCAGTGGTATTGTCTCCTAATACATAATATTCGTCGGAAGCAAGGGTGATATTTCCCACGGTTTCTCCGGGAAGACCTTCGATGCGTTTGATAAAAAATTGGGAAGGATTTTTGGGATAGCGGAAAACAATCACATCTCCCCGTTCTGGCCGGCGAAATTGATACGAAACCTCGTCTACTATAAGATAGTCGCCGTTTTCGAAATTTGGAATCATTGAGTCGCCGTGCACGATAAAAGGCTGGGCTATCCAAAGCCTGATGGGAATAACGATAAGCATGGAAATAACGGCAAATTTAACGAATTCCCAAATTTCGTTTTTGACGTTTGAACCGGATTTTATTTCGCCTTCATTCATTGTCTTCAATTATACTCAAAATTTCATTCTTGTCAAAATTTTTCTTAAAGATAGACTAATATATATGTATATCATCGTTGGATTGGGAAATCCCGGGGAGGAATATGAAGTGACCCGGCATAATACTGGCAGGATGATTGTGATGGATTTTGCTAAAAAGCAGGAGTTTCCTGAATGGGTTTTCGACAAAAAATCGAATGCTTTAAAAAGTGAAGGAAAAGTAGGAAAGGAGAAAGTGATGCTTTTATTGCCGGAAACAATGATGAATAATTCCGGCAATGCCG
>PFNV01000001.1 GCA_002792165.1 Candidatus Tagabacteria bacterium CG_4_10_14_0_2_um_filter_40_13 | reverse complement strand
ATGCCCAATTCAGGTCATTGCCGAGCTTTTTTTCCCAATCAATTTCTCGCTGGCTTCGATATGAGTCGTAGTAACTTTTTAGATCATTCAAATCAACGAAAACAGAACTGCCACCGTTGTGCTTTTTGACCTTTCCGTATTGCACCAAATACGAAATGTTGGACTCGCTAACATCACGCTTTAGAAAATCGCTCGCCCACTGGCTCGCTTCTCTAATTGTGAGTAAGTTTTTCGTTTGTTGCATAGGTCTATTTGATTAAATCATCGACACCGACTTGTAGCGCGTTGGCGACCTTCTTCAGGGTTTCAATAGTCGGATTATCTTGTTTCCCCGCTTCAATATTAACAACTGTATTGTTTGAAACATCGGCAAGACGGGCAAGTTTTTCCTGCGACAAGCCAAGCTTCTCCCTTAATTTCTTAACGGTTTTGCCCAAATTGCTTTTACTTGACTCTGCCATAATAGATTAGTAACATTAAATTGTGGTATACTTATTGAATGCCCTAAACACAATATAATGTTACCAAAATATTCTGATTTACACAAATGGAGTTCCTTAATCTTTTCCGCGCAGGGAGGGAGGGGCAAGGAAAAGAATGTCGCCGCCAAAAATCCCGTCCGTCCGAGCAAGGGAATGGCGGAAGGGGGGTGTGGGGCGCCCCGAAGCAGAGCAAGCTCGCTACGGGGTAAAAATTCCGCCTCGCCCGAGCCGAAGCGAAGCCCCGCCGCCTGCCTGACATCGGAAAGCAGAGTCCCGCAGAAAAATGTTCTCTTCCTTTTTAGAAGAAAAAATCGGGCGCGCGCAAAATCAGAAATGCGAACAAAACTTTTCTTTGGCGGACAAAGTTAGTTTTGGTGCGCGGGGGGAGATTTGAACTCCCATGGATTTTACTCCACTACCCCCTCAAAGTAGCGCGTCTACCAGTTTCGCCACCCGCGCAGATACGAACATTATTATTTTTTCTCTTTCCCGACGTTCCGACCTTGCGTCGGAAGTCGGGACTCCGACTTCTGATATTTAGAGCGTCGGAGCTTCCTCTTTCTTTTCGGGTTTTTCCGGTGTTTTCGCAACGACTTTGATTTGTTTCATTCTTTTACGGATGGCTTTGGCCGTTTTTTCGCGGATGTAATAAAGTTTCGCGCGCCTCACTTTTGAGCGGGACACCACCTCAATTTTTTCAATATTCGGAGAATATAACGGAAAGATTCTTTCAACGCCGATATCGCCGACCATTTTCCGTACGGTAAAAGTGGCTCCCGGCTCCATTCCGTGTTTTTTCGCGATAATCAAGCCTTCGAATATTTGAAGTCTTGTTTTGTCTCCTTCTTTGATTTTCTGCCAAACTTTAACGATACTGCCTGGTTGAAGATCTATATTTTTTCTTTCTTCTATGATGTAAGTTGTCATATATATTATGAATGAAAATCTATCATATTATTTTTCTTTTCGCAACCTTTCAAGTACCTTTTCCAAATCATCGGGCAGATCAGCTTCAAAACGGGAACGGCTAGCGTCCGGCAATGTAAGTTCAATGGCATTGGCGTGAAGAAAATGCCGCGAAAGGCCGAAAGGGCATTTTAGGTTTTTTGTATAGAGTTTGTCGCAGACAATCGGATGGCCGATAGCTTTGAAATGAACGCGGATTTGATGGGTGCGGCCGGTTTGAGGATACGTTTCAAGAAATGTGTAATCCCGGAATTTTTCCAGAACTTTATATTCCGTGACAGCTTCGCGGAGTTTACCCCGCGCTTTTGGCGAAGCCAGTCGCCTAAGAGGCGATTTTTTACTCCGTCCTATCGGCAAATCAATCACGCCTTCTTTGTTTTTTATGTTTCCGACGACAAGAGCAAGGTAAGTTTTTTTAACTTTTCTTTCCTGAAATTTATTTTTCAGATATTCGAACGCAGGTTGGGTTTTAGCGATAATCAAAACACCGGAAGTGTCTTTGTCCAAGCGGTGAACAATTCCCGGACGCATTTGGTCACTTGCCCCGCTAACGGCGGGGTCCCCGACATTCTTTATTTCCGGATGAGTTTTCAGAATTTCCTGAATTAAGGTGCCAGTTTTATGATTTTCATCCGGATGAACGGAAATTCCCGCGGATTTATTCACCACTAATATGTTTTTATCTTCGTAGATGATATTCATAGAATTTAGTGCTCTTTATTTTATCATAAAATTAGCTATAGTATAAATAATTGCGCGATTAGCTCAGTGGCAGAGCGTTCCCTTGACATGGGAAAGGCCACAGGTTCAATCCCTGTATCGCGCACTATGGTTTACGATTCTATTATTATCGGTTCGGGTATGGCGGGTTTGACTGCCGCTGTTTATGCCGGCCGCAAGAAAATGAATACTTTGGTTTTGACCAAAGAAATAGGCGAGCCGTTTTTGGCGGGCTATACCGTCGAAAATTATCCCGGCTTGCCGGAAATCAGCGGAGGAGAGTTGATGGAAAAAATAAAAGAACAAGCATTAAAATTCGGCGTTTTGATAAAAGAAGAATGCGTGATTTCGTCCATCGAAAAGAAAAACGGTACTTTTCTGGTAAGGACAATAAAAGGGGATAATTTTGAAACCAAAACGGTCATTATTGCTGCAGGAAGAATGCCGAAAAAACTTGATGTGCCCGGAGCCAAAGAATTTGAAAACCGCGGAGTGAGTTTTTGTACGATTTGCGATGCTCCTCTTTTTGCCGGGAGGGATGTTGCGGTTATAGGCGGAGGAAACGCCGCGCTTACATCGGCGCTTGACCTTATTTCTTACGCGAATAAAGTTTATGTTTTACAGCATCGGGAAAAATTCAAAGGCGACGAATTGTTGCAGGAAAGATTAAAAAAATCCGGGAAAGTAGAATTGATCAACAATGCCGAAACGCGCGAGATAAAAGGAGGAAAATTCGTCGAAAGTTTGTTTTACGAAGATTTGATTACGGGAGAAAAAAAAGAATTGGCAGTTGGCGGAATTTTTATCAGCATCGGCCAGATTCCCAACAGTAATTTCGCGGAAGGATTTTTAGGGTTGAATGAGCGCGGGGAAATAGTAGTCGATTGCCGCACGGCTCAATCGACGGTGTCCGGTGTTTTTGCCGCCGGCGATGTAGCCGACCTTCCTTTTAAGCAATATATTATCGCGGCAGGCGAAGGAGCGAAAGCCGCACTTTCGGCCCACGAATATTTATCGAAGCTAGAAAATAGAAATCAGAAATTAGACTAATTTTACGACCGTTGAAATAGTCTAAATTTCCTATTGTTTATAAATACACAGATTGGTATTTTTATTGACAATGCAAAATTGAGACGTTTTATTTTCCGGCTAGCATCTCATCAATCGCTTTTTTGACGTCAGAATAGGGCAGAGCGCCGGGAATTACGGATTTTTTGCCGTTAAGACCGATAAGAACGCCATAAGGCGTGCCTTGCGCTCCCGATTTCATCGCGTCTTGGGAACTTTCGGCAATTTTTTGGTCGAATTTTCCGCTCGCTAGACAAGCCGCGAATTTTATTTTATCCAAGCCGACGTATTCGGCAATTTTCGGAAGTTCCGCGGGATCGAGGCCGTTATTTGAGGGTGTAATTTCAAAAATCCGATCCAGATATTTCCAAAACGCGTCATTCCCGCCGAGTTCAGCCGCGCATTCTGTCGCGATAGCTTCGTTTCTTGCTTTCGGATGATTATCCAGAGGAAAGTGGCGGAAAACCCATCTAACTTTTCCCGTTTTTCCGTAATCGTTCATTATCTGCTGCATCGTTATATGAAAGCGCTTACAGTAAGAGCATTCGAGATCGGAAAAAAGTACAAATGTTATTGGCGCATCAGAGCTTCCTAAAATATGATCTTTATCGTTAACAGGCTGTATATTATCCGCGGGAGAAGCTGCGGGGCTAGCTGCTTGATTTTGCCCCGACGGATTAACGGTCGGTTGCGACGTTGGTTTTCTGTCATAAAAAAGCGCTCCTGCTATGATGAGTCCTGCGATTATGATTGCCGCAGGCACTACAAATTTGTTATTTGATGTTTGTTCCATATATTTATTTTAATTCTATTTATTAATAGAACTCATCATAGCATAAGGCAAGAAATTTGCAAATTCCGCCGCCTCCGATAAAAGAATTTTCTTATTTCCTCGACAAGAACGATAGAAGCGGCAATCGGAATAATCACAAGCCACTCCGAGAGCTCAAGCGGCGCAGTGCGCAAAAACTTCTGCATTAAAGGATTATAAATTACTAAAAGTTGCAATGAGATAATGATGAGCGTTGCCCCAACCAAGAATTTATTGGAAAAAGGATTCATCTGAAAAATGGATTTTGATTCATGCCGACAATTCCAAGCGTTGAACCATTGGAATACCGCAAGCGTGGTGAGTGAAATTGTCCAAGCCTTGGCAAGATCATTCTCAAAATACCCCTTGAAAAGAAACAGCGTTCCGATCATCATGGGGATAGCCATGAGAAACATCCTCTGCGCCATAAGTTTGTCGACAAGATATTTTTTAGGCCGTTCAAAGTTGCCGCGTAATAATCCTTTCTCCTTCGGCTCCATGGCCAGCGCCACATCAAGGAAACCGTCAGTGACAAAGTTCAACCAAATAATATGCGCCGGCAAAAGTGGCAAAGGATACCCTAAAAGAAGCGCGCCGGTGATTGTCAATACTTCTCCCCAGCCTGTAGAAAAGAGATAGAGAATAACTTTTTTAATCGTTTTGTAAATGTTTCTGCCTTCTTCCACTGCTGACACAATGCTCCCGAAATTGTCGTCCAGAAGCACGATGTCCGAAGCTTCTTTTGCCACCTCTGTGCCAATACGCCCCATTGCCACACCAAGGTCGGCGGCGACAAGCGAGGGAGCGTCGTTTACGCCGTCTCCGGTCATAGCCACAATTTCCCCGGCCGCCTTATACGCCTTTATAATTCTTAATTTGTGTTCCGGGGTTACTCGCGCAAACATCGAAGTTCTTGCTAATTTTAGAGAAAGCTCATCATCGGAAAAAGCGTCAATCTCTTGTCCCGTAAGAATAGTATCCCCGTCTTGATAAATACCGGCTTCTTTGGCAATCACTTGCGCCGTAATTTTATGATCTCCGGTTATCATTACCACCCGAATACCGGCAGAAACCGCTTTTTGCATAGCTTCTGCCACTTCCGGCCGAAGCGCGTCTTTCATGCCGAAAAATCCCACAAAGGTAAGCGATTTAATCTCTTCGGCTACAAGTATTTCCGGCGCGTCGCGGGTTTCAGCTAGCGCGACAACCCGCAACCCTTCCCGCGACATAGAGAGATATGCTGATTCTAATCTTTGTTTTTCCTCATCCGATAGATGTTGGCTTTTTCCGGCGCGCCATACTTTTTGCGAAAGACCGAGAATTATCTCCGGCGCGCCGACAACGGCTAAAAACTTTTGGCCGTCAATTCGGTGAATCGACGCATGATATTTAAGTTTATAATCAAACGGAATTTCGCCAACAAGCGGCGATTCCCGTTCTAAATCATCTTTGTGAAAACCGAGTTTACTGGACAGCACCAGCATTGCCGCTTGGGTCGGATCGCCGGCAACGCGCCAAATTTTTTCTTCTTCCGAAAACAACACGCGGGCATTGGCGCAAAAGGCGGCAATTTTCCCCGCCAATAAAAGCTCAGGATGATTTAGCGGATCGATGATATTATTTTCGTATCTGATTTCTCCCCTCGGTTCATAACCAACTCCGCCAATTTCAAAAAATTTTCCCTCGACATATACTTTCTGGATTACCATCTCGTTTTTGGTGATGGTGCCGGTTTTATCAACTGCGATAACGCTCGCTTGCCCCAATGCTTCCACTGCCTGAAGTTTTTTTACCAAGGCATTGCGCTTTGACATCCTCCATACTCCCGTTGCCAAAACAAGGGTCATCACAATCGGAAGTCCCTCGGGAATGATCGAAACGGAAAGCGAGACCACCGTCGCGAACATTTCTTTTACTGATTTTCCGGAAACAATGCCGAGCAAGAACAATAAAGCGCTAATGCTCGCAACAGCGATAATGATGAGCCGCGATAGATAGCGGATATTGGTCTTGAGAGGAATTTCAGTGTCAATTGCCGCAATCTCTTTGGAAATTTTTCCGATAACGGTCTCGAATCCTGTCGCGACTACAATTGCTCTGCCGTTTCCGGCAAGAATATGTGTCCCTTTGAAAATCATGTTTTTCTGCTCCGCGGTTGGCAGGTCATCTCTTCCCAGAGTATCGGCAATTTTATGCACCGGCTCCGATTCGCCGGTAAGAGCCGCCTCGTCAATTTTGAGATTAGTGGCGGCAATAATTCGCGTATCCGCCGGCGATTTCTCGCCCTCATACAAAATAATAATGTCCCCGGGCACCACTTCGCCGTCGGAGATAATGAGTTCTTTGCCTTCGCGAAGCACAGTTGCTTTTGTCTCTACGAATTTTTTGAGCGCCCGAAGCGTGTTTTGCGCCTTGCCCTCTTGAATGGTTCCGACGATGGCATTAAAAAGAAGCAAGGCAAGAATGATTGAGCCGTCTATAGTTTCCCCCATAGCAAAGACAACCATGCTTGCCGCAAGAAGAATGTAAATCAGCGGACTTTGGAATTGGCGCAGAAAAATAACGGGGAGGCTGTCCACCTTCCCTTCGGGGAGCTTATTGAGGCCGTATTCCTTTAGGCGTTTTATTGCTTCTTCTGCCGTTAAACCATGTTCGCTGGAATGAAGCGCGTCAAGAATTTCTGGAATTTCTTTTGTATGCCATGAAATTTGCCGCATCATAGGATTATTTAATCAATTTACTATGGTATCAAAAAAATA
>PFNV01000006.1 GCA_002792165.1 Candidatus Tagabacteria bacterium CG_4_10_14_0_2_um_filter_40_13 | reverse complement strand
TAAAAATAAAAATTGGCCCTTTCATATTTTATTGGACGCTAAAATTAATTTGAATTGTTTTACTCGCTCTTTCCAAAATATTTTTAAGGTTTTCCAGGGCCAAATTGATAATGCTTGTTCCCTTTTGGCCGCTGGGAGCCGTTAAATTAAACACATTCGGCTTTTGGGGCGTTTCTATTTTTTTGTCGTTCATTCGCCATTCATAAGAAAGAATCGGGAGGGCCTTTCTTGAGAAAAAATAAGGTTCCGCGCGCAGGCTCAATTCTGATTCTAAGAGGTCGAATGCATTGCCGAGTTCTTTCTGATATTGCGGACCTTCGAGCGGTTTTTCTTCGTAAAAAAGGATTTTTGGCTCATTAACTTTGATTATCATATAGTTTACGGCTTTTGTTTTTTCGTCGGGCATTGAAACCGTGACCGCAACGGTTTCAGCTCCCGTTTCAGGCATATAAAATTTTAATGAGTTTTTTCCCGCGCCCGAAGAAGCGGGAATGTTTTTGTCGTTGAGTTTCCATTCATAAATTAGTTTTGTATCTGAAATTTTCATTCCATGGGGAATGGCGGTTACTTTGATTTCGGATTGAGGGGAAGCTAAAGTTTTGCCTTTGTATTGGGGAGGCGCGTAAGTCGAAGTTTCCCAGAGCAAATCGGCTTCAACTGCCCGGAAGGTAAATGTTTTGCTTAGAGTTTTTTCGTCCGCCGTAATAACTGATACCGTAAGAATTGTTTCTGAGCCGATATCACCCGTAGTAAAAGAGAAATTTTTTCCCGTTCCTTCAACTTTTCCTTTGATAATCCAGGCAATCGTGGCGCGGTTGGCGTCAAAAGTGTAACTTATAAGCTGAGCGGAAACTGTTGTATTAGCTCCGGGATTTTCGGGAACGAATTTAATGTTGTCGAGGTCTCCGGCCGACGGCGCAGCGGCATAGGCGAAGGCGGACAAGCCGGCAATAATCACAAAAAGAAATATTTTTTTTAAAATAAAATTTTTCATTTAAATTTTTACATCGCTTTTTTAACTGCCTTTTCCACGTCTTCTCCTAATTTTCCTGCGACCTTGCCGAGAATTTTTCTGTCCTGTATCAATAAATATATTATAGCACCTAAAAAGCCAGGAATTATAGGGAGAACTCCTCCGCCAGCGCCGTAATAAAGAGCTTTATACCATTTTTTAGGCGCCCCTTTAGCCACTTTTCCTATCATCCAGATAGCGAGAATCCCAAAGACAAAGGCCGTGATAATGGCGTTTATTATTGTTCCTATCATGAAAGCGAGGTTAAGCCAGTCTACGATTGCTTGGATTATTTCCACTGCTCCCGTAAATGCCAAAAGCAATGCTGCTTCTCCCGAGCTGATATAATGTCCCTTGGCGGGCTTTGCTCTTGCTTCCGCCCCCGCTTCTTCCTCTTCCTGTTTCTCTTGTTGCCTTTCGGCAGCCAATCTTTGTTGTTCCAACTGCATCATCCGTTCTTCTTCAATTGTCGTTGTTTCGTCGTCCATCCGGTTTATATTTTAAATGTTTCATCAATGTTTTTAGGCGTTTCTAATAAATTTTGATTTTTTCCATTTTGCGCTTCTCCGGCTTTGGCGAACTCCTGCTTAGCCTTTTTAATCGCCAGAAGCTGTTGAGGATCGGAAGTGATGATCTGGTCTTCCGTATACGAACTTATGATTTTAATGGCAACGTGTTTTAATCCGGCGAAAAATATTCCTTCGCCGACATCTGATTCCAAGAGAAGGAATTTTTCCTCGTCTGTAAGGTTGAATGTTTGTTTTACCAAGTCAATCGTGGCGGGAGACTGTTTTAGCAAAAGTTGTATGGAAGAATTTGTGATAATCGGCACCCCGTAAGACGATTTCATAAAATCCCCGACATCTTGGGTTATTGTCGCTACTCCCAAATAATATTTTCTGGCGCGCTTGCACAATCCGTAAAGGAATGACGCGGCATCTTCCGACTTCATCATTATCCACGCTTCGTCAATCACTAATAATCTTTTTTTGATTTGTCTTCGGACAGCGGTCCAAATATAGTGAGTGATAATATACATTCCCGCCGGCCGCAATTCGTCTTCCATATCGCGTATTGAAAAAACCACGAATTTTTGATTGATGTCGACGTTTGTGGGCTGATTGATAAATCCTGACCACGTTCCTTGAGTATATTTCCGCAGTTTCTGCGCCAAAGATTCTCCGCCTTCCATATTCAGAAGGATTAATTCCAAGTCCGATAAAATTGGCGGAGTGACCTGGGAGAAATCGGAATCTGCCGTGATGTCGCGGGAAGCGTATGTTTCGGAAATGGCGCGGTCGATAATAGAGTCTTCTTCCGGCGTCAAGCCGCCGAGAAGTATTCTGAACAGACCGACCAAACTGATGATATTTGAGCGCAAAACATCGGCCGGCGCTTCGTCTTCCCGGGGAACAGGCAAGTCAAAAGGATTGATATGGTGCCGGGAAGTAAGGGAAATATTAAAATAGCGGCCGTCGACGGCTGTTGTAAGATATTCGTATTCCCGCTCCGGGTCGATAACAATTACATCTGCGTCGAACATTAAAGAACGGAGAATTTCCAGTTTGGTGGTATAGCTTTTACCGGCTCCGGCTTTCGCGAAAATAACGGAATTGTAATTTTCCATGGAATAGCGGTCGAAAAGGACAAGGCTGTTGTTGTGGCGGTTGATACCGTAAAGAATTCCTTTGTTTGACGTAAGGTCGAATGAAACGAACGGAAATATGCTTGAGAGCGGCGCGGAATTGAACCGGCTGGTTACGGATAATTTATCCGTGCATAAAGGAAAAACGGAATTTAATCCTTCTGCTTGCTGGAAAAGAGCGGGTTTGACGTAAACGAGCCGGGATTCCAGCATAGATCTGATTTCAGTTTCCACTTTGTCCAGCTCTTCGGTGGAAGTAGCGTAAAGAGTGATGTAAATTCCCAGGCTAAAAAGCCGTTCCTGGGCTTGCTGGAGTTTGTCTCTTAACGCCTCAAGGTCCTGATAGGCAATATCGAGTTGAGGGTCTCTCACAAGGCCTTTTTCTTCGCGGATATGAATTTGGGATTGGACTTCGGCGACTTTTTTCTGAAGTTGTCGCATAACGCCTGCCGTGTCTATGGGATGAACAAATATCGAAATATCGAAAACTTTGTCCAAATTGATAATTGGCGAAAACCAGTTGGCGGCCAAAAATCTGGGATAAGACATAATGAAAAATGTGCGGGCGATTTTCTCTCCCAATCTTACGTAGTTTGCGTTTATTTCGAGCGCGGACGGAGCAATAACGTCTTTCAACTCCAAAAGGCCGGTTGTGTATATCTCTTCCGGAAAAGTCGGAGTAATCCCATTTTTATTTTTCCCGTTGCCTTCTCGTATTTGAAAAATTTCGGATATGTTCATTTTCTTTTTATTTTTGCGTTTCGGCTATGCCGCCTTTGGCGAGTTCGCCGGGATTATAAAGCGTATAAAAAAGTTCTATTAATTCTTCCGTATTAAGAGGTACGGCGCGAATTCCTGTTCTGGTTAATCCCTGAATAACCGTTTCCACCCGTTGTTGAAGCTGGCTTTTATATTCTTCAAATTTATCTTCTTTGAAATCCGTTTTGCCGGCTTTTTTTCCCAAAAAACTGCCGAAAATACCGCCAAGAGGCGATCCCTCGGATCCGCCCTTGCTTTTACCGAAAGTAGGCGGAGAAAAAGGGATAATGACATAGAATGTTTTTGAAACTATTTCGGTCATGCCGACGAAATTTTTGACGAATTCCACGTATTCTTTGATTTGAAGCTTTAAAAGTTCATTCACCTGCGCTTTTTCCGCGTTTCTTAAGCTATCCAGATATGGTTCGATATTCAAGCGGCGCGATTGGATAAAAAATTGCACTGAAAAGTCCAGGGAATTAAGAAAATCCTGATATTGGTTTATGATGGCTTCCTGTCCTTCGGTTGATTTCAGCGCGAAGTTGAGCGAAGACGCCATAAGCGTCATCCGCGTTGTTCCGTCTTCCAGAATAACAACGCCATCGCGGATTTCTTTGATGGGCACGAATTCCTGTGAAGACTTTGCTTGAGATTTTGTTATCGGCATTTTATTTTACCTGATTAATTTTTCTTTTATATCCAAGCTCCATGCCAAATCTTCTAATCTGTTTTTTGTAAGCTTTGACATAATTGCCGGAGCGCTTTCGCCGATTTTCGCTTTTTTTGCGGCTTCCGGCGTCATTTTGACCTCTCTTTTGCGCCAAAGATAAAGTTTATTGCTCGTGAGGTAATAAAAGGCGTTTTCAACGACCTTTATGAAGGGCTGATTGTTAACTTGATAAAAGGCGAGCGCGAGAGCGAACAGCGCCACGGGAATCGCGAAGAATACCATCAGATAAATCGGGAGAAAGACGTAAAGAATAAAGACGGCTCCTCCTCCTCCCAAAAGATAAATGAATTGTTTGAAAGTTAAAGGTCCGAAAATTTTGTCTTCAATGTCTATAAATTGAGGAACTTGAAATCTCATTTTGTTGGCTCTCTATAAGGATCTATTTTTTTATCTTCCAAGGCTTTATCGGAAGGGGGTTCGGCGCTTTTTTCGCTTACTTCTGTCGGCAGCCGGAAAACTCCTTCTTTTGTTTTTGCTTCAAAGATGCTTGTAATTGGCTGAACAAGAGTCTCGGCCGGAGTAGTCGCTTTTGTCGGCATAGTTGTTTCCAGGACAACGGTTTCCGGCATTAATGCTGATGGCAAAGGCGATAGCGCGGCTACAGTCGGAATTTCTTCTTCGTTTGCCTGTTTCGGCATGGGCATTGGTGGCGTTATTGGCGGCAAAGAGGTCGGGAATGGAACTTTTTCTTCTTTTTTCTCCTCTTTTTCTTCGATTTCCTCTTCTCTTAATCCATGGATTTTCTTCAAATTTTCTCTGATTGGGAAAAATATTCTTGCGTTCACCTCTTCCGCGATTTCTTTGGCAAGCGGCTTTTCTATTCCAAGCCGTTCGGACAGATGAGAAACAAATTGTGAGGGGTGAGTAAATCCCAATAGTACCAAGCCTGTTTCGTCCGCCAGTTCGCCGACTTTGTCTATCATCAGTTTTTTCCCGTCTCCGATTTGCCGGAGAATGTCGGCGGTATCAACGCTCGTAATCGCATCCTGCACATCTTTGGGCAGTTTTTTATAATTCTCCATTAATTGTTCGTTTGTGTATTTTGGCATAATTTATTTAAGCTAAATTTTTAAACAGGTTTGGAAGGAGGCGGGGAAATTGGTTTTTCGGCTTTCGTTTCTTCTTTTACCTCTTTTTTTGCCTCTGCTTTTAGCATCTCTATAATCCGTTCAGAGGTGGTTTTTGGCCCCCTTTTCGCGAGCACTTTTTCAATCACTTTTCGTCTTCTCTCTGTTGTCAAAGGGCTCTTTTTCAGGGTTTCTAATCCAGCAGTGCTGTAAGTGCCGTAAGATTTTTCAAGTTCTCTTTCTTTTGCTTGAAGTTGTTTTTCTCTTAAAGCCGAAACTCCTGCAAGGCCGCGTCCCACAAGGGGTATGTTTCGTATATGTCGCAAACCCGGCATTTCGGTCGTTAGCAGGCCTTCGGCTCCCAAGCCGGCGACTCTTCTGGAGATTCTTCCGGCGTATCCCTGGGCTTTGCGCAATCCTTTTGAAACGCCTTTTTGCGCCGCATCCGCGCCTATCGCGCCCATTTGTTTGGCAACAACAATGGAGGCGATAAGCATAATGGCGATAATAACGAATTGGATAACGAATTTGGCTAGATTGTCCCAATTTGTTTTGTTTTGAGCGTCAATCAGCATATCCGTAATTCCTTTATTGTCGGGCAGGCCCAGATACTTTTTAAAAAGGGAATTCATGCTTGTGGCCATTTTCGCGCTCATCCAGAGCATAAATAGGGCGGCAGGAGCGAAAAACGCCTGATGAAAAAGAGCATCCCACCACTTTTTGGCGTGCGTTTTTGTGCTCGGCAAAACCATCGCTCCAAAAGCCAAGGGAGCGAGAATCAGCAGTATCAACAAAACAATCATCCGAATTAAGAAAAGAAGGGCAAATACAAAAAATATAAATCCGGCAATAGCCGCTATGCCTGCGCCCAAAAGATAACCAAGGAATTGTACAAGATAGAGATTTTTAACATCTTTAGATTCTTTAACAGCGTCAACTTGCCTTACAATATTCTCAAGATTAAAGGCGTTTTTGAAAGTTTTGGATATTTCGATTTGTCCGTCCGCGCCTTTTTCAAAACTGTTGTAAAATCCCATTGCCAAAACATTGGAAGCGTCAATAATCAATTTAGTGATTACCGCGCTGAAGTTGACCAAAAAAGCAATGATAATAAGGATAACCAATAATTGTTTTGCTCCGTATCCGGAAAGCTGAAGAATAGTGGCAATGGCGATGTAAAGGAGAATAAATATCAGGAAAATATTGACAATATCTCTTGAAAGACCCCATCCGGCGCTAACCACGCCATTTTTTTCATTGGCCAAGTCGCTAAAAATACCGCTGTTTATCGTTAAGCTAATACTAGTGTCCAGCGCCCATCCGCCTATCGCGAGGAATAAATTTGCCGGCGTCCAGATCACGTAATAGGTAATCACGGCAGCTATTTGCGGGATTTTATCTGAGGCTGAGAAATAGTCGGGGTTTATAAATCCAAACATAGGATTCTTCCAACTAAAAAGGGATTCATTATTAGCAAAGGCTTCCCGGCTAACAAACGGCCCGAAAAGAGCTGTTAAAATGATGATTATGAAAATGAAAGGCAAAACTTTTTTTAATGTCATTGCAAGATACCTTTTAGAAGTTGAGTAATTAAAGCGGAAAGAATTTCGTTAATTTCGTCAGCCACAGCCAGTCTTTGCATATCAATGCCTGTTGCTTGGCCAAGGGTGTCAGATACCCACTTGCCCGGAGAAGTGGCTGTCCACTTGATAC
>PFNV01000010.1 GCA_002792165.1 Candidatus Tagabacteria bacterium CG_4_10_14_0_2_um_filter_40_13 | reverse complement strand
TTTTGCGGCTAAGGCCATAACATCGTCGCCGTAAAAAGCCCAAGAGGATTTATTCCAATTTCCTCCGGCAAAATATTTCAAAGCCGCGGTACGTTCGGCAGTATATCTTCCCGCGGCGGCGCCTAAATTCCTAAGATACAAAGCGGCGGCCATAAAAGCATCGTAAGGATTCCATGGGTTCGGTGGATTATGGCCGGTCAAAGCAGCGATTCTGCTCTCATAACTTTCCCACGTCGAAGGGATAAACTGAGCCGGCCCCATAGCTCCCCCATAACCTCCAGATTGAGAGCAAGAGATCGGCATCTGCATCGGATCTAAGCCAAGCTTCGCCGTGATTCTTATAAATGGATCCACGTCCCGAGTCGATTTCATCACTCTCCTGAAAAGAGTTCCCGTATTTTTACCCTTGCCGTCACCCTTACTGGGGCTATTGGTAAGTAAACACTGACCGATATTTTCTCCCAAATTGGATTCCTCGGCGATTACTCCCAAAAGAAACGCAGGTCGTACGCCGGTCGCTCTAAAAGCAATATTGGCATACTCCACAGCTTTTTCAAACGGTATAGACGGCGAACCGGTCAAAAGAAACAGCTGGCTGCGAATCGCTGCGGCATCTTTTTGGCGGCTAGTCAAAAGTTTTTGATATTCTTTTTCTTTGCCCTTAGTAAGCTTTAAAAGATTATTTTTATTCTCCTCCGCCTCTTCTTTCCTTTTCTTTTCCAAAGTCTGCAAGGCGCGAAGTTCCATTTCTTCACCTTTTTTATTTTGCAGATCTTCTATTTCCGTTTCTGTATCGGCTTTTATGCTTCTTATTGCGGCGAGGGATTCCTGAATAGATTTTTGAATAGATTCGAAATTATCGCTATCGGCGAAAAAATCAGATAATTTTTCGTAACCGAGCAAAGCTTCAATAAGAGGAGTATTATCTAATTCGTTCATCCTGCGAAAAAATTCCGCAAGCGAAGCTTTTTCCTCATCTATTTTTCCCAGAAAACCGTCAATAATTTGAGAGCGGTCGTTTATAGCCGCTACAATTTTATTGATATTCAAATCGCGAGCCTTAATCTCAAGCTTGGCTTTGGCTATTCCAGCGTCTAAAATTGCGATATCTCTTTCAAAAGTAGTCGCTTCTCTTTGCTTTTCTTCGATAGTGGCTTGATAAGAAGCTATTTGTGATTCAAGCTTGGCAAGTTCTTCTTCCAATTGCTGTCTGCGCTCCAATACGGCGTTAGGATCAATTTCCTCGGCATTAATTTTTTGCGATAAAAAAAATAAGGAAAAAATCGCCGCAATAAAAACTGCCATCAAAACCTTAAATTCACTTTTGCAAAAGTTTTGAATTATTTTTTTTATGATGGCCATTTAAGCTTTTGTTTTATTTTCCGGCTTCTTTCTCTGTTTTTTCCTCTTCTTCTTTTTCTTTCTTGCCAACCACTTCTATTTCTTCGAAGGCGATTTTTTCTTCGCTGGCAGGCGCCTCTTCTTCTCTGGGCGCTTCTATTAAAGCAATGGTTTCTTCCGGATTACTGATTAATTTTACTCCTTTGGACAAAATAATATCCTTAGCTGAAATTTTATTTTCAAAACTGGCTAACGCGGAAATATCCACGCTTAATTCGTGGGGCAAATTTTTAGGCAAAGCTTCGACTTCAAGTTCGTGCATAACTTTAATCAAAATCCCTCCTAAATTCTTTACTGCGGGAGAAATACCTTCGAAAACAAGCGATATGGACGCCTTAATGGGTTTATCCATTAAAACGGCATAAAAATCAACATGGACGGGTTCCCCTTTGACGGGATCCATGGCAACATCCTGAATAAGCACTTCTTTCTTTGTATCTCCCAAATTAAGCTGAATAACAGTCGATTCGCCGGCTTCATCCCAAATCTTTTTAAAATCTTTTAAGGAAATAAAAATAGGCCGGGCCTTTTCTTTTGGCCCATATAAAACAGCGGGTAATTTCCCTTTTTTGCGAAAGGGTTCGAGTTTTTTGCCAAAAATATTCCTGTTTTCCGTTTGTAATTCGAGCATTGTTTTATAATAGCCCAATTAAGCCTCTTTTACAAGATTTAAATCAGTATAGAAAGAATATCAGGATGCTAAGATTTTATCGGAGTTAATGGCGGCTGCCCGCTTAAAACCGCGATGATGTTTTTTGCCGCGAGTTCACTCATCGCGTTTCGAGTTTCTTCCGTGGCTGAAGCGGTATGAGGAGTTAAAACAGTATTGGAAAGTTCCGACAGTCCCGGGGCCATTTTCGGCTCTGCTTCGTAAACATCCAATGCCGCTCCTTTTATTTCACCTCTTTTGAGCGCCGCTACCAACGCATTTTCGTCGACAATCGGCCCGCGAGAAGTATTAATTAAATAAACTGTTTTTTTCATTATTTTTAATTGCGGTTCACCTATTAAATGACGGGTGGTTTCTAAAAGCGGAGCGTGGATGGAAACAAAATCCGATTCTTTAAGCAAGGTTTCCAAATCAACATATTTCAGATTATATTTCTTTTCCGCTTCTTCTTTTCTTTTAACGTCGTAATATAAAATTTTCATATCAAAACCATCATACATTCTTTTTGCCACGGCTTCGCCGATTCTTCCAAGGCCGACAAGACCCAATGTTTTGCCCGTCAAGTCATTTCCCAAAAACATCATCGGCCCCCAACCTGCAAATTTTCCGTCGCGCATAAATTGATCGGATTCCACTATCCGGCGGCTGATGGCAAAAATCAAAGCAATAGTATGTTCGGCAACCGATTCGGTCAAAACATCGGGAGTATTAGTCATAAAAATATTCCGTTGTTTTCCGGCCGCCAAATCAAAATTATCGTAGCCGACGGCATAATTAGCAATTATCTTCAATTGCGGGCCAGCCGCGTCCATTACCTCCCCATTTATTTTATCCGTCAAAAGCGACAAAATAGCATCGACACCTTTGACTTTTTCCAAGACCTTTTCGCGAGGCAAAATGCCGTCAAAATCGCTCACGTCAACCTCATATCCCTTATCGCGGAGCATTTTTATACCGACCTCCGGAATCCGCCGGGTAACAAATACTTTTGACATAAATATTATAAATTATTTATTAAATTTTATTAATACTCCCAAAAAGACGCATTTTTTCCTCTACTACCTTCTTCACGGCTTCAATCACCGCTGGCCAGATTTTATATGGCGTTGTTTCTTCGCTCTTATTTAAAAACTCGCGCAGGGTATTTACGTAAGCAACGCGCAATTCGGTGTTGATATTTACTTTAACAATGCCGTTCTTGATGGATTCTTTCACGTCAATTGCCGAAATTCCAGACCCGCCGTGCAAAACCAGAAACGCTCCCGCTTTTTCGCGGATATCCTTTAGCCGCTCTATATCTAATTTCTCAGTCTTCCAAGGACCGTCCTTAGGGACTTCTTCACCATGCAGCTCGCCAAGGGTTACCCTTGGTGAGTGCGAAACTCCGAAAACCCCGTGGATGTTTCCATAAGAAATCGCCAAGCTGTCGACGCCGCTTTCTTTGATAAACTGCATCGCCAAATCAGGATCGGTAAAATCGGATTCCCTTAGAACTATTGCTTCATTGTGCACTTCGGAGCTGCCGCGAACCCTGCCCAATTCGCCTTCCACAATCACATCGGGATTTTTAGATTTCACATATTCCACAACCCGCTTGGTAATCTTTAAATTTTCTTCGTAAGGAAATTCCGAACCGTCAAAATGGATTCCGGTATAACCGGCGTCATACGCCGTCTTCGCCGTTTCAAAACTTCTGGAATGGTCGGCATTAACGATAATCGGCAAACCCGTTTCCTCTTGCCAAACTTTGGCTATTGCCGTAATTTGCTTTAAGCCGATAAATTTTCTTTCCCCCTCGGAAGTACCCAATATCAACGGCGATTGCAGCGCTTTGGCAACTTCGCAAATCGCCCTAATTTGTTCCAAATTAGAAACATTAAACTGGCCGATGGCATATCCTCCATCCAACGCTTTTTTAAAAATTTCCGTTAAAATCATATAAGTTGCGGTATATAATCAGCCGGGGCTTCGGCTAGATATTTTTCTAATTGATAACGGTTTAAAAGCCCTTCTCGCGCTCCGACATACTGCACGACAGACATTGAATTTATCGGCGCCCAACGCAATGCCTCTTCAATGCTAAGCCCGATACATAATGCCGCGGCAAAAGTGGAAGAAAAAGCGTCTCCCGCGCCCGTTCTTTCATAAGGAGGCTTTGGATCGGGATAAGGAGGCATAAACCATGCGGATTTCCCATGCCTCGCCGACAGGCGGGCGTCGCAAGCATAGGCGCCTTTTGTGCCATCGGTAATCACGGCGATTTTCGGGCCGAGTTTAATTATTTCATTCATTAATTTCTTAATATCCGATTCATTAGTTTCCAAAATCCTCTGCGACTCTTCTTTATTAGAAATGAAAACTTCAGTTCGTTTATAAATACCGGCAAGTTTCTTTTTCCCGAATTTTATTTGGTAAGTTCCCGGCTGAAAAACCAGCTTCACATTCGGATGCTCGGACATATATCTTTCAAACACTTCGTGAAATGGCAAGGAATTCTCTCCCATTGAAGAAAAGTAAACCCATTTGGGGTCGTTAAAATACGGAAGGCGATAGTCAAACTCCTGATGCTTTATTAAAATCGTTCTGTCATCCTCATACCAAAGCACATAGTGGTAATTTGTTTTTTTGCCGTTGTTCACGGTAATAAATTCCGTATTTACGTTTTCTTTTTTAAGAGCATCTAAAGTTTCCTTGCCAAAATAATCATCTCCTATATTGGAAATCAGCGCGCTCTTTAATCCCAAGCGGGCCGCAACCACCGAGGCGTTTGCGGCATTTCCCACCGCAGGCACCACATAAACCTCTTCGTAAGGAATTTTATCTTTGAAACGAAAACAAATTTCGCACTTCTCATTATCAATATTGCAATGCACCGACGCGTCTTTGAGCTTTATAAACGCGTCGGTCGTTGAATCCCCTATCGCTATAAAATCATATTGGTTCATCATAAAATCACAGGCTGGATAAAATTTTTTCTTTAATGCCTTGCGGGTCAAAACCGGCAGTCTCATAAACTTCTGCCGGCGGACCGGATTTCAAAAATTCTCTTATCCCAATTGTCCGTTTCGGATAATTAGAGGGCAAAATAAACGGATATAAAAATCCGGGCCAGCCGTTATGTAGAGTAACGACATATTTTCGCTCCTCGTCCGATAAAATCGCATTTGCTTTTTCAGGATTATTCTCAGCCAAATCTTCGTATAATTCCGGGGAAGTGACAGCGATTATTTTAACATCCAATCCCTCTTTCTCCAGCTCCGGCAAAACCTCCAAAACATTAGCCATCACCTGTCCGCCGCAAATCACTAAAACGATTTTGCGTTTCCCTTTCCTGTTAAAAGGCTTAAAAACATAAGCGCCGTTAACCGCCTCTTTCGCGGAAGGCACGGTATAGCTTCCGTAAGCGGATAATCCGCGTTTTAGAACAGGCGTCGGCGGACGCATTACCGAAAAAGCTACGGGTTCCCCTTTTGCCATCGCATAAAAAAGCATCTCTATCGTTTCGTTCGCGTCAAGCGGTTTATAAACTTTGATGCCGGGATAAGCGTTGAAAAGCGACATCCAGAAAAGCCCGTGGTGAGTCGGCCCGTCTTCTCCGGTTTCCGGACCGTCATGCGCGGCCAGCATAATAAAAAATCCTTTCATTTTCGGATTAACGGCATTATTAATCAAGGCCATTCTCACTGAATTCGCCATAATGGAAGTAAAAACGCCATAAGAAGCGAAAACGCTCATTGCCTGAAATCCGCCCGGTAAAATATCCTGCGTCAGAGTCGTTGAGAGCATAGCCATATTTTGCTCGGCAATGCCGAAACGGATACCGCGGCCATAGGGGTTGTCTTTAGTAATGACTCCGTAAACATTTTCGGCGGCGCCGGTTAAAATCGATTTTGCCAGATCGCCGGAACCGAGATAGAAAAAAGCGGTTTGCCCCATCAGCCATTTAAAAAATGCTTCCGTAGCTTTGCGGGTCGCGACTTTTTCCCCTTCCTTAAAAACCAATTCCGGCGGAAGAACGTCGGGCCGTTTTATCTTTCTGTAATCAGCCATCGGCCTGCCTTTCAACGCCGTTTCCATTTTTCCGAGCAGTTCTTTTTCCGGTTTTATTTTTTGTTTATTTACTTCCAATTGCCTCAACAAATAGTCGGCGTCTTCTTTCGCGATTTGAGCAGTAACCGCGTCAATATCGCCCATCGTATCGCCTTCAGTTCCCGGTATGTCAAAACCGAGTTTCTTCATAATCTCCACATATTCCGGATGCGGCGCGGGCGTACCGTGCGAATCGGCGATGCCTTCCAATTTGCCGTAATGTTTTCCTTTAATCGTATGACAGATAACCACGGTTGATTTACTGTTGCCGAAACCCTCAAAAGCTTTTTTGTACGCGTAGTTCAATTCCAAAATATTATGGCCGTCAACTTCAATGATATTCCAGCCGGGAGAAAACCAATGATTGACATAAAGAGAGCTGATGACTTCGCTTACAGGACCGTCTATACCGAATTTGTTGTAATCCAAAGTCACAATCAAATTATCAATAGCCAAAGTATTGATGATATTTCTCGCCTCGTAACTCATTCCTTCTTCGGTTTCCGCGTCGCCGGCAATCACAAAAACTTTTGTATCAAGGCCGCAAGACTTGTGAAGCAAAGCCAAGCCGAGCGCCGAAGAAAGACCATGGCCGGAAGAACCGGTGGAAACGTCGGAAAGAGCGTAATGTCCTTCAACGTGTCCGGTTGGTCCGTCGCAATGCCGGAAACGATTGAGACACTCCGGCAAATCAAGACCCGATTCCACCACTTTGCACTTGGCAGAACCAAAGCGGTGCAAACATTGGGGCAAAACCGCTCCCAATTCTTCCTGTTTTATATTAAGACCTTGCCGACGGATAATTTCATAAATCATTGCCAAGATGCCATGAAGCAAAGGCGTGCAATGGCCGGCGGACCAGACAATTCTGTCCCTGCCGGGATTTTTTGTATTCATCGGATCAAAAGCCAAAACTCCAGCCATCAGGAGCGTCAAAAC
>PFNV01000024.1:17558-27740 GCA_002792165.1 Candidatus Tagabacteria bacterium CG_4_10_14_0_2_um_filter_40_13 | reverse complement strand
TTTGGTTTTGGGAGTTTGCCTTTCTCATCGCTTAGAGATTCCGCTCATTCTGGACGCGGAATGTATTACAGAAGACACTTTAGTTATTGACGATATTGCCGATACCGGATTTACTCTTTATCCGTGGAGCCATTTGAATTTTATCGTCACGTTGTTTTATCATCGGCAAAGCATTTTCGTTCCCGATATCTGGTTGAGAGAAAAGAAAGACAAGTGGATCCGTTTTCCGTGGGAGACATAAATGAAAAAAATCCGCCGGTCTTTCCACTAATTGAGTAATGACTAAAAAAGGAGGAGGAAAAATGAAGAAATTTTTGAAATTTTTCATGTTTTGGTGGATGGCAATTTGCATCGCATTAATAGCTATAGCTTTTGGCTTAAGGATTTATCAAAGCGAAGTAATAGTTTCGCGGCAAATGCTTGTTATTGTTGATTGTCTGGCAATTTTATCTTTTTTTCTGACTTTTTGTTTTTATAGCTGGTATATCTGGTGGAAATCGAAGAATTAAAAAGAAAAAATAGCGCAAGCCGTTGCTTATGGCGAACGGCTTTTTTATTTGGTATAATTTTGGCATGTGTCTTGCTATGCCGAGTAAAATTATAAAAATTGAAGGCGATTGGGCGACAGTCCAGTCGGAAAAACATATTCATAAAGCGAATTTGAGTCTTGTGAAGGGCGTGAAAGTAGGCGACTATATCATTGTCCACGCTGATTTGGTGCTTAATAAGATTAACAAACAAGAGGCCGAGAAAATATTAAAAATGATTAAAAAAATTAATAAATAATTTTATGAACGAGTATAAAGGAATTTATTTGGCTTTTTTAACCGCTATTATCAGCGGCTTCGCGATTTTTTTGAACAAGTTTGCCGTCAGTGCTTGGAGTAATTCTTCTGTTTTTACTGCGGCAAAA
Organism: Candidatus Tagabacteria bacterium CG_4_10_14_0_2_um_filter_40_13; assembly: GCA_002792165.1. Taxonomy (GTDB): domain Bacteria; phylum Patescibacteriota; class Minisyncoccia. Next base: position 26,827 of record PFNV01000024.1, on the reverse strand, counting down.
AATCTGATTGCCGCCGCCTTTTTGGTATCTTTGATTTTCCTGCTTAGAAAACTACCGGAATTAAAAACGCTTTCCAAAAAACAGTGGCTTTTGTTGGCGGCAATTGGACTGATCGGCGGCTCTGTCCCGTTTCTTCTATTTTTTAGAGGTTTGACTTTGACTTTGGCCTCTAGCGCCGCTTTTATTCAAAAAACGCTTTTTATTTGGGTGGCTTTAATGGCTTTACCGTTTCTTAAGGAGAAAATATCGAGTTTGCAGTTTTTGGCTTTGGGGATTATTCTGGTTGGGATTTATTTATTGAAACCATTGGGAAATTTCCGTTTCGGCTACGGCGAACTTTTGATTCTTTTGGCAACTTTTCTTTGGGCAATTGAGAGTATTATTGCTAAATTCGCTTTGCGAAATATCTCGGCTTTGACAGTGGGTTCGGCAAGAATGTTTTTTGGCTCGTTTTTTCTTCTTTTTTATTTGTTTCTCGCCGGCGACTTAGGGCAATTGTTTGTTTTTTCGTGGATAAAAATAGAATGGTTGATAATAAGCGGAGCGGTTTTATTCGGCTATGTTTTTGCTTGGTATTCGGCTTTGAAATTCGCGCCGGCAACGGTAGTGAGCGCTATTTTAGTAATTGCCGCGCCTATCACTTTGCTTTTAGATTCCATTTTCGTGACTCATCGCCTTGCGACATTGCCGTTGATTCCGATGGTTATGATTACTATCGGAGTGCTATTTTTCACAAAATTTCTGGCTAGATTTAAACTTTTTCTTCAAAAGAAATTCCATTATGACAGACGGATTGCTGATGTTTGCTAAATACGCCTTTCCCCCTAATGTTTTGCAGTTCTGCGGTCCCGTAGAAATAGGATCCATTTTTGAATCGTTCAAAGGAGATAAAAAGGCGCGGGAAATAAAAAATTTGCTTTTGCAGTTTTCCGGCGCCGTGCCTTATCTTCAGCTTATTGCTGGAAGCAATGGCATTAAAGATATTTTTGACGAACGAGTCGTTGGGGCTTACTGGCTGGGAAATAATTTATTGGGGAACGTTGAAGTCAAAGATGTCTATCGCCACATAGAAGGCAGATTTAAAAAGAATATCAATAAAAAAGATTGGCATTGGCTGATTAGCGGTTCAATGCCTGAAGCAAAGCCGTTTCATGGTTTTCATGTTTTTGACATTTACCGCCGCGCCGGCCTTTTGCGTTCGGGGGATAAGAATAATATTTTAGAAACGATGGACAAATGCCGCATTGGTTGGGGAAAAGTGGAATCGGTTGACTTGAACAATAGAAGCAAAAAAAATCTTTCTTTCGGCATTGCCTTAGTAAGTTACAGCCCTTTGGAATTTTTTGAAAAGAAAATAAGGTTTGGCGGAGAAACTATCAGAAAATTCTTTTTAGTAGATGAATCAATCAAAAAAGGAGATGAAGTTTCTTTTCACTGGGATTATGTTTGCGATAGAATAACGCCGATTCAAAAGAAAAATTTAATTTATTGGACGAATTATCATTTAAATCTTGCGAATCAGACAATTTAATTTTTTAAAAAACAAAAATGCCGCCATTGCACGACGGCATTTTATTTTGCCAGATACTCAATAAATTTTAGCCCATAGATGATAGCGCTAATTTTAGCGGTGCTGCCCATAAGGAGCCACCAATAACCGTTTTTAAATCGGAAGATTTTTTGAGCCGCGATGCCGGCTAGTGCAAGATGAGGTATAAATCCCGTAACAAATAATCCGAGATATTGCCAGCGATAACAATAAATTATCCAGGAACTATTTTGGGATTGCGTTTTTTCCAGCCAGTTTTTAAAATAAGACAATCTGCTTAAAATTCGGTTAATTTTTTCCGCCAAATAACAATAAAGGGCTAAGTCAAAAACACATAACGCCAAGCATGCTAAAAAGGTTAAGAATGAATTCCAGCCGACAACATAACGGAAACTTAAAATTCCCGCTTCAATGCTCCAAAGAGATTGGATAACGGCGAATAAAATCAACCCGAATTTCAAAGATGCCTCCTTTTATTTTTTATTTTTTTCAACGTCCGTTTATCGGGAAATAGTAGCATAAAAATAATAAATTATCAATTAAATAAAAAATCCCCGTTTGCGCGGGGATTTTTCGCATTTAATTTTTGTTGTATTCCTGCCAGACTTTTTGCCAGCGGGTTTTGAAGATGGCGAAATGAATCATATCCCGATATTCCCCGTTCCTGAAAATATGACGGCGGGAAAGTCCTTCCTTGATACCGCCGCATTTTTTTGCGCAACCCACACTCCTTGGATTAAAAAGAAAAGCACTGTGAATTACTTTTCTTAGGTTCAAGGTGTTAAAGGTATAATTCAAAAGAGTCATTTCCGCGTCAAAACCAAATCCCCGACTCCAGTAGTCTTTATCACCGATCATGATTCCCAGATTCGCAAGGCCGTTTCGGTAATCAAGTTTATTTTTTAATTTCTGATTTTTAGTTTCTAATTTCTAGTGTGTGGCGCAGGTGATGCAGGGGTCGTAGGCGCGGACAAGCATTTCAAGGAGTTTTTTCTTTTTTTCTTGGGTTTCATTTTTAAATTGTTCGAGAAGCGCGTTGGCGCTTTTTTCAATCGAAGTGAGATTTTGGACTGTCGGCGTAATTATATTCGCATAAGTTATTATCCCTTTATTGTCAAAGTGAAATTCGTGATAAAGCCCGCCCCGCGGCGCTTCAACTGCGCCGATTCCTATAAAAGGTTTATTTTGAGTAAAGTTAATAGGTTTCGGGGCGATAGTATCTTTTAATCCGTCTCTTAATAATTGTTCGATAATTTCTTGCGATTGGTTATGATATAAATCTATCTCAACAGCCTGGGCGAGATTATTGTGAAACGGATTTTGGTAATCAGGGCCGGATTTTTTTTCGGTGTCTAAATGAGCCAAGCGCGCGAGCGCTCCAACCATTATTTCGCGATTTTTATATTTTCCGAATTTTGCAGTCGAGCCTTCTTTAATCGTTTCTTCGATATCTTTTTTATAGTTTTTAATAGAAGAACTATCGGCATTTTTATTTGAAACTATTTGATCTTCCTTTTGGCTGACTAATTCCAAATTTACTTTTAATTGCGGGTAATTCAGGCCGGAAAATAGTTTCACGGTGTTTTTTGCCGCTGTTTTTGTTTTTTTAAGCATTTCCAGTAATTCTTTAAGGGCGGATTTTTTGGGGATTTTATGAAACCCGCCGATGGTCGTAGTTGTGGGGTGGACATTTCTGCCGGCAACGGTATGGACTATTTCATCGGAAACTTTTTTCAGTATCAATGCCATTTTGAAAGATTTCGGGTCTTTTTGATTCAGCTCCGTTCCACGGTCAATGCCGACGTAATCGGGCAAAGCGAGAAAAAATAAGTGTAGAAAGTGGCTTTGAATCATTTGCCCGGCGAGCATCAGTTTTCGCAGAAGAATTGTCGTCTGATGCGGCTTTACGTCAAAAGCGTCCTCGCAGGCCATTACCGAGGCGAGATTGTGGGCAATAGGGCAGACGCCGCATATTCTCGGCGTTATCCAGTGGGCTTCTTCGGCAGTGCGGCCTTCAAGCATCCCTTCAAAAAGCCGCTCTCCTTCAAGAACTTTTAATTTCGCTTCATTTTTATCCCAATCAATATGTATTGCTCCGTGCCCTTCGATTTTCGCGATAAATTCATTCGATAGCATAGTTTTATTTTATCTTATTTAAGCCGTTTCACAAATCGATTGAATTGTTCGCCGCGATCAAATTCGTTTTTGAACATATTGAAACTGGTGCTGGCAGGAGAGAGGAGAATAATATCGTCTTTTGAGGCAATTTTTTTTGCCGTTTCCACTGCTTTTTTCATTGAAGAACAATCTGAAACTCGATTTAAAATATTGAAGTCGGACTTCGATAACTTCAATAATTCTTTAATTATTTTCTCGCTGGCCGTTCCTTTGAATAAAATCAGCGCCTTGCAATATTTCGGGATTTCGGTTGCCAGTCTTTTATAATCCAGATTTTTATCCATTCCTCCGCTGATTAAAATTATTTTACCTTTGTATTTTGAAAGCGATTTCAGAGAGTAAATGGTTGCGTCAGGCGTGGTGGCGGTCGTGTCGTTATAATATTTCACGCCGTTTTTTCCGCGGATAAATTCAAGTCGTCCCGAAAGACCTTTAAAAGTTTTTATGGCGCGTTCGGCAACGCTTTTCGGAATTTTTAGCAATTTAGCAACGGCAATAGCTGCGTTTTGATGTGCGCCGTCATACCAAACAATTCGCGATTTTGATTTCCTCGCAATTTTTCTTAAATTTTTGTCGTTCTCATTCAATATGAGATAATCGTTTTTATTTTGAAATCTAAAAATATTCTCTTTGTCCTTATAGTATTCTTTGATATTTTTATATTTGTCCAGATGGTCGGGCATCAAATTGGTGATTACGGCAATCCGCGGGCTTTGTTTAATGTCTTTAAATTCATGAAGCAACCAACTCGAAAGTTCAGCAACAACAATTGTGCCTTCATCCCTCAAAGATTTATTTTTCCCGAAATTTCCAATAGTGTAAAATTCATCCGATCGGTGGTTTTTTATACTATTGATTTTTTCTATACCCCGGGGTTTTTTGATTTTATTTAAGATGGAAAGCGGTGATTGGCCTATATTACCGCAAAGCGTGGCATCTTTCCGAGCATTCTTAAGTAATTGATATATTAAAGTGGCGGTTGTGCTTTTTCCTTTCGTTCCGGTAACTCCTATAACCAAATTTTGCGGTCGTTCTTCAAAAAATATCGTCCAATCATTGATGATGGGAATTTTGTTTTTCTTAGCGATTTTTAAATAGGGCGAATTCTTGGGAACGGATGGGTTTTTGAAAATATAGTCGGCCTCGCGAAAATCCTGCATGCGGTGCCTGCCGAGGACGTATTTTGTCCTCGTTAATAGTCGTTCTTTAGAGCCTTCAATTCGCGCAAGGCCGGTCCTTGCCAAAAAGAAACTTTCTAGGCGTTTGATTTGCGACGCTAATTCTTTTTTTGTTTTCAAGTCGGTAATAAGGAGATTAGCTCCCTTTTTTGCGAAAAATAAAGCGGCAGAAATTCCGCTGCCGTCCTTGTAACTTCCGAGACCCATTATTATAATCTTCTTATTTCCAAAATTCATTTTAACAATTCTTTCGCTTTTTCCTGCCACTCCGGCATATGTTTGTAAAACATCGTGAAGTAGCGTTCAATTTCTTCTCTGGAGGTTAAGTTTTGGAGAATCTTTATCAAAGCGGGAATATTGGCGTCTTCTCTCTGGCCGAAGCAGGCGTAGCAGGGCGAGCCGCCGGAAACGCAAATAGCGTTACATCCGCCTTGGCCTATTGGTCCGAGGCAAGGTTTTCCGAATACCAAGCGGCAGGGATTTCCGGCAAGTTTACATTCAAAACAAACCGAACATCCGCGATAAGCCGGTTTTTTGCCGGCCAGCAACTCCTCGATAATTCTTACGACTTCATCGGGATTAACCGGACAGCCGTGAATTGAAAAATCTACTTTGACGTAAGCGCTTAAAGGAACGGCGTCAATTCCAACGGGTTTGTAATTTTCGCCATAAATCTGTTTGTAGAATTTTTCTCGCTCTTCTTTGGCGACTATTCCCGGAATTCCGGCAAGCGAGGCGCAAGCGCCGAGCGCAAAAATGTAAGTAGAATTTTCACGCAGCCATTTCAGCGTTTCGATTTCATCCGGCGTTATCGGCGTACCCTCAATAATTGAGACCAGAAAAGGTCCTTGCTCTTTTTTTTCTTGAGCTAGTCGCCAATCAACAATATTAAGTCGGTTTTCCAATTCCAGCAGTTTTTCCCGCAAAGAAATAATCGCTACCTCGCACCCCTCACAGTCGGTGAAATCATAAATCGCGATTTTCGGCTTAATTAGTTTTTCCATCACTTTTATTTTAACCTATTTTATGAGAGAATTAAAGAATGATGGCAAAAATAAAAATATTGGATTTATTGTTTTCATACAAGAAGGCGTTGTCCATTTTAAAGCAATATGACGATGGAAATTTGCGGCGCCAGAAAAAAGGAAAAGCAAAATTTGTTTTAAAAACAGAAGATTGCAGGCAAATAGTAAAAGAGTTGAAAAAAAAGCTGGCGGATAGAAAGGATAAAAAGGGGGTGGGAAGCTTGTTCGGACAGGAATACGCGGGAAAATTTGAGGGAATTATAGGGGGGCTTTACCAGACATGCGCAGGCAAACAACTTTACGCGAGTATAGAAGAAAAAGCGGCACATCTTCTTTATTTCGCCGTCAAAGACCATCCTTTCGTGGATGGAAATAAGCGCATTGCCGCTTTTTTGTTCGTTTATTTTCTAAGCCGGAACAATTATTCCCGCAAGACAAGCGGGGAAATAAAAATCAGCGAAAACGCTTTAGTGGCGCTTGTATTGCTTATCGCGATAAGCAACCCCAAAGAAAAAGAGGTTATGATTAATCTCATAACGAACCTTATCAACTGAATTACATGAAATTATCACTTTCGGTTAATCTCTCGGATATTCTGACCGAGAAAAAAAGCATTCTGGAAAATCTTTTTTCTTGGGGTTCTATTTTTGACAATGGTTTTCATCCCGGCCGCATTTTTCGTCTTGTTAAGGAAACTGGCTTGAACGGAATAGAGCTAGTTGCTTCAAAAAATATGAATGAAAGAGACATTGAGAGAGTAAAAAAAATTCTTAATGAACACGAAATTTCCGTTTTGAGCCTGCATCAGCCGATTTTGACCCTTTGATGCGGATTTTATCGGCGCATTGAAGTTGCTGGAAGAAAAATACGGCATTAAAATAGGATTGGAAAACGGCACAAAAAATATAATTATCGGACTGAAACATCATTGCTATCAGGGAAGAGAATTTTCAGAAATTACGGCAAAATTAGGGCTTGGCATCACTTTTGACCCTACTCATCTGGCGCAGGCAAACGGCAGCGATATCATTGATTTTTATAAGAGAAACAGGGAACGAATTGTAAATATTCATTTAAGCGATTATAAATACGGATGGTTTCCGCACAATCTTTTGAATACCCACATGGCCTTAGGAAAAGGCGATCTGCCCATAGAAGGATTTTTGAAAACCTTGAAAAAAGACTATTACGACGATCTTCTGACGTTTGAAATTAATCGTTCCGCGAAGGAAATAAAAAAAAGCATAGATTTCGCGCGCCAATTTTTGGCTTAATCCCAATTTCTGTCTATTTCGTCAAAGTAGAAAACAGGGCCGTCGGTGCAAGTATATTTTTCTCCGGTTGTGCAATGCTGGCATTTGCCTATTCCGCATTGCATTTTTCTTTCGGTATTGGCGAAAATTCTGCGGTCGGAAATGCCAAGCGGCCTTAATATTTTTTCTAGCGCGTTCATCATAGGTCCCGGTCCGCACATCGCCGCGCAGGAATTATTAGGGTCAATTTCAATTTCTTTCACGAATTCCGAAACAAATCCTACCCCGCCTTTCCAATCCGGCGCTTGCTTATCAATTGTAAGAATAATTTTAATTTGTTTTTCCCAATTAGAAATTCTCTCTTTGAGTAAAAGGTCTTGTGGGGTCTTTGCGCCGTAAATCAAATAAACTCGTCCGAAATCTTTTCTGTTTTTGATGATATATTCGATAAGGCTGGCAATGGGAGGAATACCGCAGCCGCCGGTAGCCAGCACCAAATCTTTTCCTTCAAAAAATTTTAAAGGGAAACCGTTGCCGTACGGTCCGCGTAAAGTTGCCTCTGCGCCATTTTTCAAGTTATGGAAGGCGTTCGTCACAACGCCGCCGGTATTTCTAATAAGAATTTCCAGATAAGAATTGTTTTCCGGCGGGGAGGCCGGTCCGAACGGCGCTTCGCCATAGCCCCAGATTCCGGCAAGAACGAACTGCCCGGGATTAAAAACCAACCCGTCTCTATTTTTGGCGAATTTCCCTCTATTTTTTTGCAAGCGGAAAAGCTTTACATCCGCCGAATGCTGTTCTATCTTTGCTATTTTCACTTTTTCCGGAAAATAAAAATTTTGCATAATTTATACTCCTTTTGCTTTTACGTAAGCGTCAACCATTTTCAGGATATATTTTTCAATATCTATTTTTGCCGGGCAGTATTTTTGGCAACGACCGCAGGCAACGCATTGCGATTTTCCGTATTCGTTATAGGCGCGGACGAATTTGTGGAAAAACCAATTATAATAGCGTTCTCTGATTGTTTTATGAAAATTGTGCCCGCCGGTAACTTGGGCAAAGCGGGGAAGGGTGCAGGCGTCCCACTTCCGACAGCGAGCACATGTTTTGCCGCCTAGATCAATTTTGTCTTCAACGGAAAAGCAATAGCACAAGGGGCAGACATAAGTGCAGATTCCGCATCCGAGACAAAGTGTTGCCAATTCGTCCCAAATTGCAAGATCTTGTCTCCAGGACCATTTAATGACATCAGATAGAAATTCCGGATCCAATAAAAGTTGTCTTAAGCGAGGCATTATTTCCTCCGATTTGCTTCCGGCATTGGTTATCACCGCAGATTCTTTTTTAAAAAATCTTTTTTTTGTCAAAGCGCGCCCTTTTTTCGTTATTGGCATCGCTTCATATTGTTCTTCGTTCACTTTTAGCAAGATTAAATCCCCGCCCGGAGGAGTTTTGATGGGTTCGTTTATCAATCCGATAACTGTTGCCATTTCTCTTTTTTTGAAATAGAAAAAATCCGTATTTGGCTTGGCCATTATTTCATCTAATTGGGTAAGCGCTTCAAGGTCGCGAGAATTCAAGCCGAAGAGAATAAACGGTTTTTTTTGCGCTAATGTTGCAGCTTGATTTTTTCTTTTATCAAAAACAAAAGTATCTTCAATTGCCGGCAGGAAAAATTCTTTTATTGAGCAAAGAGTGGGCAAATAGTAAAAATCTATCGTTTTTCCGGGAGTAAATTTTTCAAAAACCGATTCAACCGCTCCGCCTTGCTCTCTGCGGACAGGAATATAAACCGACGTATTTTTTGCCAGCGTCTGAATTAAGTCGTCTATTTTTTTTCTTTCTATAACGAGCATCATTAATATTTTACCTTGTTTTTGCAATTTTTTAAAATTAGAGCCATATTCTTAAAAAGCATGTTTTTTAAGAACTCGCCAAATTAAAACCGAAAAATTTCAATTATAAAATAATAAAAGCCCCGATTTTATTCGGGAGCTTTTTATTTAATCTATAAAATCGTTCGCCCAGGAGCAAAATTGGCAGTCGGAGTGGCTTTTGGGCATTGGGCCTTCGAGAAGTTCAA
>PFNV01000024.1:6516-17513 GCA_002792165.1 Candidatus Tagabacteria bacterium CG_4_10_14_0_2_um_filter_40_13 | reverse complement strand
TTTTTTTAACCGTAATATGAAATTTCATCAGACCTTCGCCGGCAACTTCTTCGGGTTTGTAATAAACAAGGTAAGCCAGTCCTTTTGTTTCATACCCGTTTTCAGTAAGAAGAAAATTGTAAATATCGAGCTGGTGCTGATAATATTTTTCAGAATTTTCTTCGAAACTTGAACTGCCGGTAGTTTTAAAATCAACGGGAATATAGTACCTGCCGTCAAAGAGGCAATCGTCGAGGCCGCCGGCCAAAAAAAATCCTTCGCGCCGGGGATGTTTATATTTAAGAGTCGGCCTCAAAGCATTTCTCCATTTTTCCAGCAATTCCTGGTCTTCGAAAAGCTTTCCTTCAACTTTTCCATTGAGTTCCGGTGGAAGTTTGCCTTCTTTGCGAAATTTATCGAAATAAGGTTTTAAAATTCTATCAAAATTACTTTGAAGCGCAAAAATTTGTTGCGGTCTGTGGATGCCGTTTATTTTTTGCAGCCAAAAACACTTTGGGCATTCCATATAAAGGGAAAGAGATGAAGGAGACAATTGGATATAATTTTGAAATGATTTTCTTTCAGGCACAGTTTCGCATCTTTTTATTTTTAATAATCAGAGGTTTTTTTCTTTTTATCGGCAGTAAAAATTTCTCCTCTATAGATCCAAACTTTTATTCCGATATCCCCGTAAGGAAGATGAGCTCTTTCTCTGGTAAAGTCGATATCGGCACGGAGGTTTTGAAGAGGGATCTGTCCCGATTTCAGCCATTCACGTCTCGACATTTCCGCTCCTCCAAGTCTTCCTGATAGCGCGACTTTTATTCCTTTAACTTCTCTATTTGCCATTACTTTTTCCATTGTTTGTTTCATTACGCGCCTGAAAGGAAGGCGTCTTTCCAGGCTTTCGGCTATCATTTGAGCCACTATCTTGGCGTGGGTTTCCGGTTGTTTTACTTCTTCGATGGTTAATTTCAACTCCGGAGGAATTTCGAGTTTGTTTTTGGAGAGAAATTTTTTGATATCTTTTTTCAATTTTTCCGCCCCTTCGCCGCGCCGTCCAATTATAAGTCCTGGACGTGAAGTTTTCAGGACAAAGTGTAATACGCCGGGTGTGCGTTCAATGTTTATGTCTTCCAAATACATTCCGGCTAGTTTCTTTTCCAACCATTCGACGAGCAGAATATCGCTTTTAATAAATTGGGAATATTTTTTTAAATTAAACCAGCGCGATTTCCAGTCGCGAAGAAGTCCTAATCGGAACGAATATGGATGAACGGCATGGCTCATGTATTTATTTTTTTATTTCTTCTATTTTTTAATTTTTCTTGTGTTTTTGGTTTTGTCTCCTCTAAAACGAGCGAGATATGACTTCCCCTCTTTTTTATAGGAGTTGCTCTTCCCATGGCTCGCGGCATATGGCGTTTTAAAGGCGGAGCTTCGTCGATTCTGAATTCTTTTACATAAAGATTTTTTGAATCAAGCCGGAAATTATTCTTCGCGTTGGCAATGGCCGATTTCAAGAGTTTAACGAGGGCCGGGACTGAACGTTTGCGGGCGAACGTTAATTGCGTGATAGCGGTATTTACAGGCAAGCCAACCACTAGTTGGGCGACTGCGCGCGCTTTTCTGGGGGAAACGCGGAAGTAATTCAATTGTGCTTTTATTTCCATAATTTTTTATCTTATTTTTCTTGAGCTTTTTCCTGCTGGACCGCGGCGATTTCCGCCGCTTTCTTTTTGGCTTCCAGCTCGCGTTGCATCTTGCCTCCGTGGGCGGTGAATTTGCGCGTCATACTGAATTCTCCGAGGCGATGGCCGACCATATCTTCGGTTACTCTTACTTCGATAAAGTCTTTGCCGTTATGGACGCCAAAAGCGTATCCTATCATTTCCGGAGATATTGTTGAATTACGCGCCCATGTTTTGATAATGCCGGCGCTTCCCGGTTTTACGCGGCTGATCTTTTCCAATATCGATTGGTCGATATACGGCCCTTTTTTAATTGAACGTGCCATTATTTTTTCTTTCTTCTGCTAACGATAAATATATTGGAATATTTGCGTCTTTTGCGCGTTTTAACTCCTCCCGTAGTTTTTCCATACGCTGTTTTTGGTCTTTTCGTTCCTCTCCCCATTCTTCCTTCGCCGCCGCCGTAAGGATGGTCGCAAGGGTTCATTGCGGAACCGCGTACCGTCGGTCTGATGCCTTTGTGCCGCGAACGCCCTGCTTTACCGATTATTACAAGATTATGCTCTTCTTTTGAAACACGGCCGATGCTTGCCCAAGCGCTATCGGGAACTTTGCGAATTTCCGTTGAAGGGAGTTTTAAATGAGTGAAATGGTTTTCGTGAGCTAAAATCTCAGCATAATTGCCGGCCGAGCGGCATAACACCGCGTTTGCGCCTGGCTTCAGTTCGATATTAAAAACAAATGTGCCGACCGGCATTTTTTTAAGAGGCGACCGGTTTCCCGGTTTCATTTCCGCATTTTCGGAATTAATTATTTTGTCTCCCACTTTAACTTCCGCAGGAGCAATAATATATCTTTTTTCTCCGTCGGCATAAGTAATTAAGGCGACAAATCCGGAGCGGTTTGGATCATATTCTATGCTTTTTACGAAAGCAGAAATATTATGTTTATCATACTTGAAATCAATTTTCCTGAAAAGTCTTTTTGCGCCCGCGCCTTTGTGTCTTACGGTAATGCGTCCGAAAGCGTTTCTTCCTTTCGCGCGCTGGAAACCGCTCGTCAATTTTTTCTCCGGTTTTTGACGAGTTACAACGCCGCGATACAGTAATCCGGTCATTTGGCGCCTTGATGGTGTTGCGGGTCTGTAAATTTTTAATTTCATATTTATATAAATTCGATTTTATCGCTTTCTTTCAAATAAACAAGGGCTTTTTTATATCCTGATTTGATGCCAACTTTTCCTCTGACAATTCTTTTTTTCAGAGGAACGTTGATTATGCGGATTTTTATCGGCTCGAATCCGCACATTTCCTTAATCGCTTTTTTGATAATAATTTTATTGGCTGAAGGGCTAACGCGGAAAGTGTAGACATTTTGTTTGGCCAAAAACGTCGATTGTTCGGTAATGTGCGGCCTTAAAATAAATTTCGATGCTAACGCTGACTGGATTGTTTTGACCGGCTCGCGGATTTCTTTTTTTTCAGGCAGAGCGATTTTTAATTCAGCCCGCTTTTTTGCGGGTTTTTTAGCTCCTTTTAAAGCGCCTTTCGAAAGGCGCTTTGGTCTTTGCTCTTCTCTTTTTCTGCCTTTAAGTATATCAATTAACGCCATATATGTTTAAAATCTTACCAATACAATCCCTTTTGTCAATTATTTGAAAATATCCAGAGAAGATTTAGAAAAAATGAGATATTTGTAAGTAAGGGTATCTAAAAGATTTAAGTTTCTGGTTTCATTAAGAAGAACGCCGGGAAGGTTATGGAAGGCGTGTTTCAGATTTTCATTTTTTTCTTTTATTAAAACTAAGGCGGTATTTTTTTTGCCGGTTAATTTTTCAAAACCTTTTATTTTTGAGAGCAATTTCAAAATAATTGCGGCCTCTTTCGTTTTCGGCGCTTTTAATTTTAAGTCATCCAAAATTAAAATTTCATTGTCGCGGACTTTCTGCGATAGTGCGACAAGAAGCGCTTTTCTTTTCATTTTTTTGTTTATTTTTTGCGCGTAAACTCTTTCATTAGAGGGGCCGAAAGCGACTCCGCCTCCGCGCCAGATAGGGGAACGGATTGAACCGTGCCGAGCCCTTCCCGTTCCTTTCTGCCGCCACGGCTTTCTGCCGCCGCCTCTCACATCAGCCCTCGTTTTAGCATGAGCGGTATTTTTGCGTTTGTTCGCCTGAAGAGCCAGCATTACCTGATGCACAAGATTGGAATTCCAAGGCAAGCCAAAAGTCTCCACGGGAAGTTTAATTTTTCCCGTTTCTTTTCCTTCTTGATTGTAGACTTTGAGTTCCATAAGTTTTTAAATTCGAAATTCGAATATCGAAATTAGAAACAATATCTAAATTATAAATTCTAATATTCTAAACTTTTTTGAATTTTGAATTTTGGTCATTTGAATTTGTTTCGGATTTAGGATTTCGTGCTTCGGATTTCTAGCAGAGTTCCGCGTCTTCCCGGCACTGCTCCGGAAATCCAGAGTTCGTTTTTGTCTTTATCGATTTTGATGATTTTTAAATTTTTGACTTTTACTCGTACACCGCCCATTCTTCCCGCCATTCGTGTTCCCTTAAAAACGCGTTGCGGCGCGGTGGCTCCGATTGAACCGGGTTCGCGCTCGGAATGTTTTTGGCCGTGGGTGCGGGGACCGCCGTGGAAGCCGTGGCGCTTAACAACGCCCTGGAATCCTTTGGATTTGGTAATTCCTGCCACTTCGATTTTGTCGCCTTCCTGAAATACGGAAACATCGATTTTATCTCCAATATTTAAAGCCACATTTTTTCCTTCCGGAATTCTGAATTCTTTCTGATGGCGAAAACAAATTTTTTTCTGGGGCTTTTTGATGTTTTTTGTTCCAAAACCGACTTGAATGGATTCATATCCGTCGGCATCTTTTGTTTTGATTTTGGTCACAGTAAGAGGTTCCGCCAAAACCAAAGTCGCGGGAATCACATTTCCCTTATCATCAAAAATCTGCGACATATTAACTTTTCGGCCTAAAATGAATTTCATATTATTTTATCCAAAACGCCCCTGCGGGGCGTTTTGTGATTTTTTCTAAGACATTTTAACTTCTATATCTACCCCTGCGGGTAGATTCAGATTTGTGAGAGCATCAATAATTTTCGGACCGGGATTAAGAATATCAATCAGCCTTTTGTGAATCCTCATTTCAAACTGTTCTCTGGCGTTTTTATGGACGAAGCTCGAACGATTAACGGTGTACTTCCGCACTTCCGTGGGAAGGGGAATCGGCCCCTCAAGTTCCGCGCCACAGCGTAATACCGTATCGACTATTTGTTTAATGCTGATGTCCAGAATTTTATGATCATAGGCGCGCACTCGAATACGAAGCTTTTGTCTTTCTTCGGCTTCTTTATCTTGTTTGGCCGTCGTTTTGGTTATAGCGGCGATTTTCACAGTATCTTCCTGTTTACTTGCCGTAACTCTTTTACCGGCCGCAACCTTTTCTGTTTGGCGGGCAGGTTTCTTTTTCGCCGAAACTTTTTTCTTAGCAGTTACCATTTTGTTTTTTAATTTCAATGTCCCTTCCAAAGTTCACTAATCTTTGCATTTATATTATTTTATTATTTTAGTTACGACTCCGGAGCCGATCGTCTTGCCTCCTTCACGGACGGCAAATCGTGATTTCATTTCCAATGCGACGGGCGCCAGTAGCGCTACTTTAAAAGTAATAGTGTCTCCGGGAATAACCATTTCCGTTCCTTCCGGCAGGGTAACATTGCCGGTAACATCAGTTGTACGAATATAGAATTGCGGTTTATATCCCGAGAAAAACGGCGTATGGCGTCCGCCTTCTTCTTTCGTTAGAACGTAAACTTCGCCTTCGAAGTCGGTATGAGGCGTAATGGAACCGGGTTTGGCCAAAACCTGGCCGCGTTCCACGTCTTCTTTCTTGAGGCCGCGCAGTAAAATACCGGCATTATCTCCCGCAATGCCTTCATCCAAGGATTTATTGAACATTTCAATACCCGTAACAACTGTTTTCCGGGTGTCTTTTAGTCCAACTACTTCAATCTCTTCGTTGATTTTTATTTTCCCTCTTTCAATGCGACCGGTAACAACGGTTCCTCGTCCTTCTATGGAGAAGATGTCTTCAATGGGCATAAGGAACGGTTTATCGATTTCACGCACCGGTTCGGGAATGTATTCGTCTATTTGTTTGGCAAGTTCCAATATCGGCTTTGCCCATTCGTCGTCAACGGATTTTGCTTCGAGCGCCTTTAAAGCTGAACCGCGGATAATCGGAGTTTTGTCTCCGGGATATTCATATTTGGTGAGTAATTCGCGGATTTCCGCTTCAACTAAATCGACGAGTTCTTTATCGTCAACTATATCAATTTTGTTCAAGAAAACGACGATTGCCGGAACGCCAACCTGACGCGCCAGAAGAATATGTTCTCTGGTTTGGGGCATCGCGCCATCGGTGGCTGATACGACCAAAACCGCGCCGTCCATCTGAGCCGCGCCGGTAATCATGTTTTTAATATAATCAGCATGGCCCGGAGCGTCGATGTGGGCGTAGTGCCGTTTCGGAGTTTCGTATTCCGAATGATGCAAAGCGATTGTGATACCGCGCGTTTTTTCTTCGGGCGCGTTATCAATATCGTTAATGCCTTCCAGTTTAACTTTATTGCCGGCTAAATTCAGAACGTGCAAAAGCGCGGCTGTTAAAGTTGTTTTGCCGTGGTCAACGTGGCCGATTGTGCCTACGTTTACGTGCGGCTTTGTTCTTTCAAATTTTTCTGCCATATTTTTTTGATTAAATTATTAATCTTTTAATAAAAAATGCGATAAATACGCAATAGTTCTATCTTATAGAAAATAGTTAAAGGCGTCAACTCCCGAAGACCAAAATCAGCCCTTGACAGATTATTGTTGTGGGTGTATAATTGATCTGAAAAAGCTTGAAAAAATCTTGAAGAAAGGAGAAACTAATGGAGTTCCAAGGCATTTGACCGAAGGGATTTTAGTCGAAGGCATTGTTATAAATCGTCATTTTTATGGATTTTCGAGGTATGATTTTCCAGATGGCGGAAAAGAGAAAATGGCTACTGTAACCGTAAAAGTTGTAGAAAAAATAGTGCGTGACGGAAGGACTTTTACTATGCTGGATTTTTATAAGGAAAAGGATAGTTCGCCGGCGTACGAATTGAAATTATCCGCTGAGGGAGACGTACCGATTATCGGTACGAGCACCTTTATCAAGTTTGTTCCCTTAGTAGCTTAAACTTAATAAAATCAAAAACAAAAATCCCGATTCGGAAAAAAATCCGTTTCGGGGTTTTTATTTTTGACGTTTGCTAATTTTAGTTTCGAAACTTCGTACATTTACATCTTGCTACGATCGTGTAAAGATGTTAACATTCTTAATATGAAAAACTACGGAACATTAATAGCTAAAGCGCTCGGTATTTTAGCAAGTGGTTTTGTTTTGAGTTTATCTAGAGATAAAGAACAAAGATTTAAACTACATCGGGAATGCGACCGTCTTTGGAATACAATAGACCGCAAACAGCTTTACCATGTTTTAAGAAGTCTTAAGTTAAACGGCTTTGTCGAGACAATAAAAAAATCTCAAAATGTTGAAAAAATTTATCTTAACGAAAAAGGCAAGAACAAGTGGTTGCAATGTCAACTTCGAAATTTAAAAACAAGGAAAGCAAAAACGTGGGACAAAAAATGGCGTATAGTCCTTTTTGATATACCCGAATCGAAAAGGAAAATTCGGGACGCTTTACGTAAAAAATTGAAGAATCTTGGATTTCTCGAATTTCAAAAAAGCGTTTTTATTTATCCGTATCCTGCAAGAGATGAAATCAATTTTATTATCAATTACTTTAATATTGAAGATAATGTTTATTATTTAGAAGCGCCCATATCGCCAGATTATAATTTCCGAAAACATTTTAATCTAAAATAGAAAATAGAAATTCGAAATACATTTATAAGTTTCTACGATCGTGGAAAGATGTAAATTATTAATATATTAATCTACAACGGAAGATTTTCCACATCCATCTCTATTTTCAAACTATTTTCCGGCTTCTTTTTTACCGTTTTTTCCGCCAATCCGTGGCTTTCTCCGCCTGTTTTTCCCGAAGACGTTTTGTCGCCTTATTCATTTTTTCCTCTTTTTCTTTCAACTTACCTTCTTTTTCCGCTTTCTCTCTTTCTTTTGGCGTTAAACTGAATTGACCGTAAATAAATTTTTCCATATTTGATTCTGGCATATTAGCTGTAATAATATCAAAATTTTATCATTTGTCAAGGCGCATAATTGACGCGTATAATATTGTATGTTATTTTTGCGATAAAGATTAGATTCTTGAAATAAAAAAATAAAAGGGGTAAAACTTGGAAAATAATTCCGCTATCGTCGGATATTTCAGAAAATTGTCGCCGATTTTCGAAAAATTGATTGACAAGGCATTTGAAGAAAAAATCTTTATTCTTTCCAGCCGGGAATTTTTTAAGGAAGCCTCAAAATTTATGTGTTTGCCAAAAGGAGACATGGAAAGGGATATCGCCGCCGGTCATTTTCCGAATATGGGAATGGATAAGATTATCATCATAAATTGGCCGCAAATAAAAAAGATAATTTTTGTCGAACCGGGAACGATGGAATACGGATTCGCGCATGAAATCAGTCATAACCTTACATGGAAAAAGAGGCCTGGATGCGCCAAAGATATTTCGTTTTCGGGAGAGCAATTTTTTATCCCTTGCGCTTATTTTGAAATTCTCGCCAATTATGAAGGTTTGCGGATTTTAAAGCAATTGCGGCGCGAATTACCAGCTTTTGGAAAGCCGGTTTTCCGCGGCCGGGAAACGACATATTCGGAAATTCTGCGCCATTATGGCCTTCCCGAAAAATACATCGGGCGATGCCGAAAATGCCGCGGAATAAAATCGAATTGCCTTAAAAGATGTCCGAAAGAGAAAGAAATAAAAAAACTCGCTAAGGCGATAGAAAAATGCAAAATTTAAGACAAAGAGGTTCCGGAATCCGGAGCCTCTTATTTTTTTTCCAGCCGTTTCAGCAAAAGTTCTTTCAGGCGGTCGAATTCATTAGCGGGCAGAAGATTATAGTCCGTCGGGTTTTCAAGAAACCACGCGATATTTTTTTCGGTATAAGTTTCAAAACTGCGCTTGATATACGGCAGAGTGATGGCATATAAAGTGCGTTTGGCTGTAGTTGTCGCTTCCGAGCTTGTTGTGATTATTCCAAGCAGTTTTCCGTCTATCGTGTTTACTACGGCTCCGCCCGATGAGCCGCCTTGACTGGCGATATTTCCTCCGAGCGCGAAGATATCAAGCAAGCTCAATCCTTTTTCGTCGAAAGTAAAAAGTTCTGTTATCGGCGCAAAAGTCGATATCAGTCCGAGATTTTTTAAAACTGCGTCCGCGCCAAGAAGTCCGGCTGGATAACTTGCCACTAGCGTGGAAAAATTAAAAGGAAGCATATTGAACTCAAAATTCGGTTCGGTAAAATCGAAAGTCTGCGGAAGTTCCTTTCCTTTGACGGCCGATTTATCGATTAAGAGAAATGCGTAATCGTTTTGTCCGGTTCCTTTCGCTCCAGAAATGACAATATTATCGATGTTTTCTTCGACCCAAACGGAAGGAATGTAAATAAGTTTTGCGTCGTAAGCAGGCTCGGCGATATTGCCGTTTCTGATTTGACAGTTAAGGTATCCCGACGCGGGAGAATTTTCCAAAAGCAAATACTGGCCGATGTGGGCATTGGTCAGAATAACTCCCTTAGGGCTGATTATCACTCCGCTTCCGGTTATTCCTTGCACCAATGCGCCGCCTTGATTACCGCAGAAAATATTGACGATTGTTTTTCTGGTTTTTCCGTTGAGTTCAGTTAGGGAAATTACCGGCGTCTGCGTTAATGCCGGTAGTTCCGGTTCTTCTTGTTTTTGTTCGACAGGCAACGGCGAATTTTCTGCCGGCGAGGCAGGCAGAATTTTTTTCTTCGCTTCCGGTTCAGCTATTTTTTGCGAAGTCGTGGCAGTCGTTATTTCATCCGCAGTTTTTTGAGCCGCTTTGTTAAAAGGCACTGCGTATTCTACGGTTGGATTTGCGCCGACTATGCCGAGAGCAAGAATCAAAGTTGCTACAGCCGATATTATTTTCGCCAATATTTTTTCGAATAATTGAAATATCATTGATGTTTTCTATTGTAAGTCATTTTATGTTAAAATTCATCTCGAAATGACCAATCTCGAATTCGAAAAATTAATCATTGAGGCAGTTGAAGCTTTACCTAAGTCGATTCGGAAGAAAATGAAGAATGTGGCGATTACACTGGAAGATGATGAATCGTCAAACGGACAATTGCTTGGTTTATATCACGGCGTTCCACAAACAGGACGAGGAGTGAATTATTACGGTGTTTTACCGGATAAGATTACTATTTATAAGACGACGATAGAAAAGAGCGTTCATGATATCGAAGAGCTCAAATGCATGGTGCGCAGAGTGGTTTGGCACGAGATCGGCCATCATTTCGGCTTTTCCGAAACGGCCATCGGGAAACTCGAAAAAAAATGGGAGAAAGAAAAAAAAGTTTAAACGACGCAAAAGCCGGCAACAATGTGTCGGCTTTCTTTAAATTTATTTTTTAAGTTATTTTTAAAAGCTGATTGTTTTTTAAGGAAATTACTTTAGCATTTTTGCAGCGATAAATGTCGTCTATAACCCGGCTTTTTTTGGATATATTTTTAAGTACGACGATGACGCCGACGATTTTATGTTGTAAAATAATCGCTTTGATCCCCGGATACATCCATTCTTTTTGAATCTCTTTTTTTATCTTGCGCCAGCTGTTGTAGCCGTTGAAAACTTCTTTCCACGCGGCCAGATCTTTTTTGGTCGCTTCTGCAACTGTCCTGCTTCCTCTGGATGCCTGCTTAATAAAATAGATAATGTCAGGCGCGGAAGTTCTTCCGTTTTTGAACGCCGTTTTTATTAAAAAAATAATTTCTTCGCCGAAAAGATTGAAAAAAAGATGATGCCAGGCATTATGTTTTTTGATAATTACTTTGAGGCGCAAAGAATGCAGAAGCTGTTTGAATTTTCCCAAGTCGCCGTCTTTTTTCCTGGAATGGGGATAAACATGGTGTTCATCCCGCTTATAACTGTATCCGCGATGTTGGGCTTGGCGATGATCTTTTTTCTTCTTTTTCTTGCTACTCTGGCGACTAGACACTTTTTAGCCTCCGGTCAAATTTCCCTTGTTTTCGGTTCGTTTTAAAAGAGCAGGCCTACATTTCTACTTTACTAGTTTCCTAACAGAATA
>PFNV01000024.1:2937-6478 GCA_002792165.1 Candidatus Tagabacteria bacterium CG_4_10_14_0_2_um_filter_40_13 | reverse complement strand
TGGTTCTTTTTTGGAAGCTTTAAGAGTCCATCCTCAACGAAGAAATTATACAGCTATTGTCAGTTGTGAGACTGATAACACTAGTACTACTTGGAATGATCAAGATTTAAGTGATTTTTTAAGTGGATATTTTTCAATAGGTAGGAGATTTTCTGAGTTAGTGTTAGAACCATTTAATGAAGCATCGGAATATACTTTCCATAAACTTCATCAATGGTCAAGACAACCCTGTCACTCTAGTCTTGTTAAAAAGTTGAAATTTGTAGAACCCCGTAACTTAGGCAATCATTATCAATCTCCTCAAATGTTAAGATATTTTGATGTGCGATTGATTTGATTTTTTAGAAGATTGAAAACCGAATTGTTTATAAATTCCTAAAGTTTTACTATTAAAGTAAAAGAGGATTAATATGAATCAAAAGGATTTTGAAAAGCACGTTCATGAAGCAATTAAATGGGTTGCTACAGAACATAAGTTCTTTGAAGATTTATCCGCAGATTTACAATTGTTGAAAAGGGATATTACTCTTGCAAAGGAAAAGAATGAAGTAAAAGATATTAAGCATGCTCTTGGTGATTTTCGTTACATTGGAAAAGCAGAAAGAAGATTTGATAACCACGAGAAACATGTTGAAGATTTCCTAGAAAAGTTACGGAAGCATGAATTAACTGTAACTGGAAGTGTCCATGATATTCAACAACTTTTTGAAAGGTTGCATACAGAAGCAGCAAACCTCATTAAAGATTCTTCATTATATAATGGAAAAATTAGAGAGTTGCTTCTTCACTTAAAAGATACGATTGAAGATCATGAAATAGAACAAGCCCATGCTGTTTTGGTTGAAGTTGAACAACTCATAGAGGATGCTGAAAAATGGATTGCCGCTTTACCTATTGATCTAAAAAAAGCAAAGCAGATTGTTCAGGAAACAAATTTTGATAAAAGTGCAGATATGTACAGAGATCCAAATCTTGAGGATTTTAATAACTCTCATACTTTGAAGAAAGTTAAAGGATTTATGGAAGCATATGGTCTTTCTAATGTGAAATTTCAAAAAGAAAAAGAGAGAAACATGGTTTCTGGGTATTATGATTCTAAAGAAAATGAAAGACGATTTACTGTCACTTTTATGAGCGAAGTAAGCCGAAAAGGATTGATTTGGTTTTATTGTCAGGGTTCTACCAGCCAAAAATCAATAAATTATAACCATGCATATCAGATTGGAAATAGAAGCAGATTTGATCCGCCAAATTTTAAAGCTTTTTTAGAAAAAATGTTAGTTTTAGTAACAAAAGGAAAGGATTCAGAATTGAGAGAATTAATGGAGTCATAACAATTGTAATCTTATTTCTTCCCGCCGTTACTTTTAGTTTAGCCCCCGACTGTTTAGTTTTACTTTTAGATTTCCCCGATTCATTCAGTTAAAGAATAGAGTGCGTAGCACCATCAAGAGAGTGTTCCATTTACATTAAAGTGTCCCGAGTAATAATTCTGCATAACAGGAGTTATCCACACCTTTGGATGGCTGTGTATAGATTCTCATGTTTCGGGCTTTAATTAGAGGCCCGTAATGAAAAAAAAGTGGAACTACAATTAAACACAAATTCCCACACCCCACACTGGACAAGTGCCCACAAGCCTTTTAAATCTAGTCTTCTCCTAAATGGAGATGATTAAGAACTTCTCTCCGAGATTGTATCAACAGACAATTTTAGGCACTGCGGCAAGAGCTAATACTTTAGTGGTTTTGCCTACGGGTATGGGGAAGACTGCGGTTGCATTTATGTTAGCAGCGCAGAGGTTACATCATTATCCAAAATCTAAGATTCTTATGTTGGCACCGACGAAACCATTATGTGAGCAGCATATTGAATCTTTTAGGAATCATCTCAACATTAATCAAGAGAAAATTGTGTTATTTACAGGTGATGTTAGTCCCGAGAAACGAGGTGAAATGTGGGAGGATGCACAAGTGGTCGTAAGTACGCCACAATGTGTAACTGGAGATACAATTATTTATACTAAGAATGGTCCAATTACAATAAAAGATTTTGTTGAATCATTTGAACTTTCTAAGAAAAAATATGGAAATAAGATTGGTTTTCACGCAAATATAGAAAAGAATGTTTTAGGATTCGCAAAAAATTCAATAACCTATGTTAATGCAACCAATGTTTGGAAACTTCCTGCAAAGAAAATTATTCATATTAAAACTGAAATGAAACATTCTTTGAAATGTACTCCCGAACATCCTTTATTAACAATAAATGATTCTGGCAGAATCAAGTGGAAAAAATCTGAAGATTTAAAAGAAGGAGATTATATTGCAACTCCTTCTAAAATAGAAATTCTTTCTCAAAAAATTGATTTGTATTTTGAATTTCAAACAAGTAATTTACGCTTAGTTGATACGGAATTAATTAATATTTTATTTAGAAAATTACAAGAAAAAGGACCAGTTGATAAAAAATATTACAATTATAAAAGAAGAAGTATGCCTCTAAATACCTTTTTTGCCGATGCAAAGAAAGTTAAATTAGATTTACCGGACTTTTTACTAATTACAAATAAAACTGGAAAAAGTACTCCATTGAGGTTACCCCATTATCTCAATGAAGATTTATCTTACATTCTTGGTGCAATGCTTGCTGATGGTCATATTGGTAATAGAAGTTCAGCGCACGGCAATGAGGTAGTATATTCTGAGTTATTTTATAAAACGATTCTGAACCAATTTATCAAAAAAGTAAAATTAGTGTTTGGAATTAAACCTTCCACAATTAATTCAAAAAAAGGGGCAATTTATTACTCAACAGTTTTAGCATTGGTATTGGACAAATTGGGTGTACCAAAAGGAAATAAAAGTAAAATCATTAGGGTGCCTAAATTTATTTTTAATTCTAAAAAAAGCGAAATTTCATCTTTTTTATCTGGTGTTATTAACGCAGATGGTGATGGTCACAAAAATATGTTTAGAGTTTGTTCAATTAGCAAGAATTTTATTTTTGATTTGAAATGGCTCTTTTTGACGCTTGGGATTGATTCTTTAATTGCCTTTAATCCCTCAAAGAAAGGAAAAATGAGGGGTGGAACAATTAATTGTTCAGAGAGTTTCCATCTTGTGATTAGTGGACAAGATAATTTACAAAAAATGATTTTATTTGATGAGCTAGATGAAAATAAAAAAAAAAATGCAAAAATTAAAAGAGTTGGTATTAAAAAACACGGAACAAGGTCAAAAGATATTCTTCCTGTTAAAGAAGCATTACGTTTAGCATATCAGGAACACAGAAAGAATGGTGGAAAAACTATTGACCAATTTAGGATTGCGTATAGTGCAGGATATCTATCAAAAAATTATTTGAAAAAGAATCTTCCCCTTCTAAAATCTGAAAAAGCTAAAGAATTATTAAATATCCTAGAAAAACCGTTACGATGGGTTAAAATAAAAGAAATTGAATCTATTCCATATAAGGGGTTTGTGTATGATTTAACTGTCGAAAAAGAACATAATTTTATCACAAATTTTTTAGTAAGTCA
>PFNV01000024.1:984-2893 GCA_002792165.1 Candidatus Tagabacteria bacterium CG_4_10_14_0_2_um_filter_40_13 | reverse complement strand
AAAATGTGAGCTGCTTAATAATAGACGAAGCCCATCATGCTACGGGAGAATATGCTTATGTATGGATTGCTGATCGATATGAAAAAACCTCTAAATATGCACGTATTCTCGGGCTTACCGCATCTCCAGGTTCGGATTTAGAAACTGTAAAGCAGGTGTGTACCAATTTAAAAATTGAAAAAGTAGAAGTGCGAACGGATAAAGATCATGATATGAAACCGTACATCCAAGATGTAAAATTAAATTGGATGCCTGTGGATTTTCCGGAAGAATATAAGTTAGTTCAAAAGTATCTCAAAGACTGTAGGAAATCAAAATTATTGGAAGCACAGGGATTAGGATATTGTAATGATCCTGATGCAAGGAAAACGGATTTGTTGAAATTACAGGGTGAATTAATTAAGAAAATTTCTATGGGTGAAAAAGATTTTGATGCGATGCGGGCTATGTCACTTGTTGCTGAAGCGTTAAAGGTTGAACATGGTATAGAATTGTTAGAATGTCAAGGAGTTCATCAATGTTCTGAATATCTTGAAGGGATCCAGAAACAAGCAATTACTTCTAAAACAAAAGCTGTTAAACATTTAATGTTGGATACTAATTTTAAATCCGCACTTTACCATGCACAAAAATTAGTAGAAAATAATGTTGAACATCCAAAGATGATAAAGTTGAAAGAAATGCTTAAGGATATTACAGAAGATAAAAAAGCTATTATTTTCACACAATTTCGTGATTCTGCAAATTTAATTGTAAAAAATCTAGATGAAATGAACATTAAATCTCATGTTTTTGTAGGTCAAGCAAAGAAGAAAGGTGTTGGTTTTAATCAGAAGAAACAGAAAGAGATTTTGGATCAATTTAGGAATGGTGAATTTCAGATTCTCGTTGCAACTTCTGTTGCGGAAGAAGGTTTAGATATTCCAAAGGTAGATGAAGTTATTTTCTATGAACCTGTTCCTTCTGCAATTCGCTCAATTCAACGAAGGGGACGAACAGGAAGATTAGAGAAAGGTGAGGTTTCTATTTTAATGACAGCTGGTACAAGAGATGAGGGATATAAATGGAGTGCGCATCATAAGGAAAAAAGGATGTATCGTAACTTGGATACTTTAAAATCAGATTTCACATTAGTACAAGAACAACAAAATAAAACCTTAGATCAATTTATTCCAAAGGACCAGGTTGTTGCAATTGTTGCAGATCATAGAGAAAAAAATAATCGTGTCGTAAAAGAATTAATGGAGCTAGGTGTTTCTGTAAAAACGGAACAATTAATTTCAGCTGATTATGTTGTTTCTGGAAAAGTTGGTGTTGAATTAAAAAAGGTCCCTGATTTTGTTGCATCAATTATAGATCGGCGTTTGTTAGATCAGATGCGTGAATTAAAACAGAATTTTGAAAAATCTGTATTGATTATTGAAGGGGAGGAGGACATATTTTCTATTCGGCAAGTTCATGCAAATGCGATTTGGGGGATGTTAGCTTCTATTGCACTCGGGTTTAATATTCCTATTCTTTACACAAAAAATCCAAAGGATACGGCATCTTTACTTGCCGTCATGGCAAAACGAGAACAAGATACTGGCAGGTCATATTCTTTACATGCAGGGAAACCAGTTTCAGATATAGAACAACAAGAATTTTTCCTGTCCTCTATTCCCAATATGGGTTTGGTGAATGCACGGCGGTTACTTGAATATTTTGGATCTATTAAATCTGTAGTAGGATCTTCTTCGGAAGATTTTGTGAAGATTGATGGTATTGGTAAAAAGACTGCTGAACGATTAGTTGAATTTTTTGAGAAAGAGTATATTTTTAAAAAATAAAGAAAAAAAAATAAGAAACTAAAATGTTTCCTTTTTGAAAAACGCCTTCTCTAAATTCCATTTACCATTTCCATGATATA
>PFNV01000024.1:535-937 GCA_002792165.1 Candidatus Tagabacteria bacterium CG_4_10_14_0_2_um_filter_40_13 | reverse complement strand
TTTGCAAGCGGGTTAAATCCGCCGGGAATATGCATATAGAAATATGCTACCAACATTTCAAGGCCTGCAATTAATGCACCTAATCTAGACCATAACCCTAACACTAACATAATTCCAACTGAAAATTCAATCACGCCGGCTGCTCCAAATAAACTCATTAATGGTGCTGCTTTTGCTCCAAATAGTTTTCCCCATCCATGAAGGAAGAACATTAAACCAACTATTACTTTAAAAATTCCATAAAGAAGATCTTCTTTTCCTTTTAAATATTTTTTAATACACATAATGTCACCTCGTTATAGGATTATATAAGTAGAATTGGTTTATAATTCTTGTGATTTTATTCTAAATGGGGAAATAAGAATCCGATTACATTTGTAATATATACTGAACGAAAAGTAT
>PFNV01000024.1:0-512 GCA_002792165.1 Candidatus Tagabacteria bacterium CG_4_10_14_0_2_um_filter_40_13 | reverse complement strand
TACTGAACGAAAAGTATTTTTGTGAACTTTTCGTTGGTATATACAAACGCTAAATGAATTAAGTTCCAAATTTCATTTAGCGTTGAGTATATTTGAATCCTAATTCTTCCATAATTTCACCTGCGTTTTCAGATCTTCCACCCGAATGGCAATGAATAAGGTAAGATTTATTTTTATCTAATTTTTTTAATTCTTCTTCAAATGTTTTCATATAAATATCAATATTTATTGCACCTTCTAAATGATTCTGTTGGTATTCTTCAGGAGTTCGGACATCGAGAATTATGAATTCTTTATTTTTAATCAATTCACGTGCTTCTTTTGGAGAAATATTTTTCATTTTATTATTATTATTATTGTTGTTTTATTTTTCCTGTTTGCCATGCTTTTAAGATTAAACGGGCAGCAGATTCAATGTTTGGTATGCCACCTTTGGACATTTTTTTAAATTTGATTGCAATTTTTTCTAAGAACTCTTCATCATCCTCTTCAATAATATTGAAATATTTTTC
>PFNV01000015.1:3111-8398 GCA_002792165.1 Candidatus Tagabacteria bacterium CG_4_10_14_0_2_um_filter_40_13 | reverse complement strand
ATTTCGCCGGATAAAACATCTCGTATCATAACCTCAATAATAGCCGAAAAATGAGAAAATAAAAATCCTCCCTAATGGGAGGATTCGTTCTCTTTATGTTGTTGTATTTATTATTGCTTCTTTAGAGACCGTCTTCTCGCCATATTTTTCCTGCCATTTTTTTGTCCACCAGGGAATAAATTCCTTTTCGGCAAATTCCAAAACTTCTTCCGGCGTCTGAAATATTCTGTTTGGTGTCGCCCGGAAATGAATGAACGGACTGTAATCTTTCGGAAAAACCACCCATGTCTGTTTTCCAAGCTGGGATGCTGTCGCGGTTTCATCTACTACGCCTGCCGAAAATACAACTTTTACGTAGTAAGCAATACAAACGTCGCTTTGGGGAATAAACCATCCGACATCCCTATACGCGGTCTGATTGTGTCTTACGCGAATCTGTTCGTTATCACCCTCAGCTCTTTCAACCGGTCCGGTTTCAATGGTCAACGGATCGAAAACGACTGCCCACTTCCGCAATTTCTCGATGAATTGTTTTACTCTTTTCAGGTCCTGCGCCGTAACATGCGTAATAGGCATTTGAGCATATACTACCGGCCGCTGGGGTTCAAAAAGAAGATAATACAAAGTCTCGGGCGGTTGCTTTGCCGGCATAACGAAAAATTTTTTCTTCTCATCAAATAAATATGTAAGAGCTTTTGTATTATTAGCTTCCTCATTTTCCCAAGACCAAATATTGTCCTCGGTTAATTTTTGACCCCGCCATTGGTCGGTCTCATTCAATCTTTTTAAAATATCTTCCGCTAGGTCGATGAAGCAAATAAACATATCGGGCGAAAGACCATCTTCAATTAATTCCCGGATAAAAAGTTCGTTGAAAACACGGTTCCACACATCCCGCCATATGAAAATAGTATGCAAATTAATTAAAACTGCGTCGTTTTCTTCCAAGTCTTTCTTAAGAGAAGAATGGATATCCCGCAAAACCGCCGCATGGATGATATCCACCGCCAAAGGGTTCACGTCCAAAATAGTATCGCGATTCAATTCTTCCCGGATGTTATACCAAGCCCAAGGAAATATCATGTCGCCAACATTATAAATCTTCACTTTTGTCCCGTTTTCCGCGCAATATTTTTCGAATCCCGGCAAAAATAATTCTTTCCTGCCGCAACGCGAACTGCCCGTTGTAATAACAAGCTTTCCGGCCATTTTTATCTTCTCCTCTAATTTTGAGAATTTTTTGTCAAAAAACCATCGTGGTGAGCGAAGTCGAACCATTTAGGACAAATCTAGCAAGGCTACACAAAAAAGCAAGAACCCGCTCTTTCGAACGGGTTTTATTTTATTTCTTCTTAAAAATTTTGATATATTTCGCCGCTTCCAATTTTTTTTGAAAGCATTTATCAATCCAAACGAGACTGTCCTTAAAAACTTTTTCCGGCGATTGCGTGGCATCAGTAACGGCAATGTGCATTTCGCTTTCGGGATAAATTTCCTGTATCAATCTCGGGAAAACGAGATAGCCGTCTCGAACCAATCTCAAAAATTCCAGTTTTTCAAAAAAATCCATTTTTTTTCCTGTTTTTTTAATTCTCTTTATTGCTTCTTCTGCCGGCAAATCAAGAATAATAACTAAGTCGGGGATAAAGAAATAATCGCCTAAGATTTTTTCATGCTTGCTCAAAATCCATTTAAATCCCAGATTCCCGTGACTGGCATAATAATAACTAAGAGTAGATGGATAATCCCTGTCAGTAAAAACAGAATACATTTCCAGAAATGCGGCTTCTGATTGCCGATGCTCCAAACGGTCCTTGATATATAACACTTGTAGACTTTCGGCGCTTACCTTATGCCCCTTATCGTCGCGGCCGTCATTATCCAAAATCATGCGAATCCTCTGACCGATCTCTCCGTCAGTCGGCTCCTTGGTAAAAATCCCGCCGATGCCGTTTTTTTCATCCCATTTTTGCAACATCTCAATCAGAGTTGACTTTCCGCAGCCGTCAATTCCCTCAATGACTATAAACGGATACTTATAAGGATTAATTTTCATATCTTCATTTTACCTCCTTATTATAACGCGTTTTTATTTCTTTTCATTGTCTATCTGAATATCATCGAAAATAATCGGGATCCGCTTCTGGAATTCTTTAAGCAACGGAATTGCGATTTCCCGCATTTGCGGATGAGATTTTTTTGAGCAGCGAAGTTTTAAAAAATGACGCCATTCCCTTAAATTGTAAGTACGGTTTTATGATTTTCATCTCTTATTCTCCTCTCAAAGAACGAGCTTTTCTAGTTTTAGCAAAAATCCCGCCTCGACGCAATACTCCAGGCGGGAATTTTTATCAAAACAAATTTTTATTCTACTATCTCAATCCCCATGCTTCTAGCAGTCCCCGCGATAATTTTTTCCGCCGCGTCAATATCGTTCGCGTTCAAATCTTCCATTTTTCTCTCTGCAATCTGTCTGATCTGCGCTTTCGTTATTTTTCCGACTTTGGAAGTCGAAGGATTAGCCGAACCTTTTTCAATTCCGATTGCTTTGCGAAGCAAGTCCGACGCAGGCGGAGTTTTCAGCTTGAAAGTATAAGTGCGATCTTCATAAACGGTAATTTCAACGGGAATAATGTCTTCACTCATTTCCTTTGTCGCTTCATTAAATTTACTCACGAATTCGCCGATATTGAGTCCGTGCTGGCCTAAAGCCGGCCCAACCGGAGGAGCAGGATTCGCTTTTCCCGCGGGTATCTGTAATTTAATTATTGTTTTTATTTTCTTTGCCATAATTCAAATCTTCTTCACTTGTAAAAAATCCAATTCTACGGGAGTTTCGCGGCCGAACATCGAAACAAGAATTTTAATCTTGCCCCTCTCTTCGTCAATGGCGTGCACTTTTCCTTCAAAATCTTTAAACGGACCATCTGTAATTCTTGCTGTATCGCCGATGCCGATATCGAATTTATATTTTGGCTCTTGCACTCCCATTCTCTGAAATAAAATATCAATCTCTTCTTTTTTTAAAGGCATAGGCGTGGTGCCGCTTCCGACAAAACCGGTCACACGAGGCGTATTGCGCACAATATACCATGAATCGTCGGCAACTATCATCTCCACTAAAACATAGCCGGGATAAATTTTTTCTTCCACCACTCTTCTTTTTCCGCCTTTAATACGTATTTTCTTTTCCACGGGAACCAAAACGTTAAAAATTTTGTCTTCTACCCCCAAAGACTCAATACGCTGTTTCAAATTGCGCGCCACCGCGTCTTCATAGCCGGCATAAGTATGCACAGCATACCAATTTTTTCCGAATTCTGATGTTTGTTTCGGCATAATTTATTTATTTAAACAACTACGCGCTCAACACAAAAGTGTTCAGTAAATAAGTGAATAACATATCAAAAAAACCCAAATATAAGGCAACGGCAAAAGAAATTCCTATCACCAGCATGGTAAAGCGCATCGTGACCTTCTTTGTCGGCCAATTAACATGTTTCAGCTCGATTCTTGTTTCCTTGAAATAATTGATTAATTTTCCTATAAGCGACATATTTGAATTTTGTCTTTAATTTAAAAAGCCCCTTCCCGGGTTTGATTTTTATATTCTAGCAAACCTCAAAAACAAGTCAAGGGGTTTTAGGTAATATTCGCATACCATTGACATTTTCAAGGTTTTACGTTATTTTGGCGGAAAGTACGCACATTTAAAAAGAAAGGGGGTGAGGTGAAATGATTAAAGCATTTTTCTGGAGCAAAAAGTGGTTTTGGTGGGCTTACGGCGGAATTTCTTTTATATTGTTATTATTATATTTTCAGGTACAAATGTCGGTACGACTGAACACCTGGTACGGAGATTTTTACGATCTTTTGCAGGAATCCGGCAAATTCGGCCTATCAGGCATACCGAAATTTTATGACGGCCTCATAAGATTCATGTGGATTGCAATCCCATATGTTTTACTTGCCACCGTCACAAGTTATTTTACCCGCCTCTATTCCCTGCGCTGGCGTGAATCGATTACTTTTAATTACATTCCGCGATGGCGAAATGTTAAGGAAGAAATTGAAGGCGCAAGCCAGCGAATCCAGGAAGATGCTTTCCGGTTCGCGCGGATAATTGAGTCACTGGGAATTCAGGTAGCCGAAGCAACTATGACCTTAATCGCTTTTATCCCCATTTTGTGGAAATTAAGCAGATTGGTTAATGTTTCAGCGATACCCGTTATCGGCAATAATCCGATTATATTGATACAGATAGCGCTGATGATAGGATTTATTCCGTTAGCGGCGGGGCTAAGCGGCTTTTCGAAATCTGCCCTGATGGTACACAAAATTTCCTGGATAAAAAAAATAACGGCGACACTGTTTTCGTACTTCAGAAAAATTCCGAAGATAGGAAGAGTTGCAAAACTAATCGCTTTAATTTTGCCGTTTGCCGTAATTCTTCCGGCAACATGGTGGCTAAGCAAGATGATATTTTTTATTCCGGCGGTCAAAGAAATTATCACCGCCCAATACATTCCGGGGTTTCTTGTGTGGATTGCCCTTATAGTAAGCGTAGGCGGAATGGTTATCTCGTGGTACGTCGGCTCTAAATTGCCCGGATTGGAATACAACAACCAGAAAGTTGAAGCGGCATTCCGCAAAGAACTTGTTTTAGGCGAAGACGACAAAATAAACTATTCTTCCGCTAAAACGCTTACAGAATTATTTACCGGTATCAAATTTAATTATCATCGCTTATTCTTGCATTATGGATATTTTGATGCGTGGCGAGGATTATTCAGCCAAACAATGGTGCTTACGCCCTATATCATAATGGGGCATGGCCTTTTTACCAGCCTTATCACGCTTGGCGTACTGCAAAAAGTAGCCAATTCATTTGACCAAGTGCGCGCATGTTTTTCCCTGTTCATTAATAATTGGACAACTATCACGGAATTGCGCAGTATTCACATGCGCCTTAAAGAATTCGAACAAAACTTGGATAAACATCGAATCAAAGAAGAAAAAAATGAAGGAGGCGAATAAATTTGAGCAAGAAAGAAAAAATTCTGATTTTGGCGACTTTTTTGGCAATGGTCGTTGTAATGCTGGTAATTATAGTAGGTATTACAAAAACTGCTTTGCCGCTGGAAAGAGTTAAAAACATAACGGGCACTGTTCATTATATAAACGAGGAAGGCGGATTTTGGGGAATTGTTGGCGACGACGGAAAGCGATACGAACCGATGCGTTTGCCGTCCGAACTCAAAAGGCCGGGATTGAAAACGGAATTTAC
>PFNV01000015.1:0-3037 GCA_002792165.1 Candidatus Tagabacteria bacterium CG_4_10_14_0_2_um_filter_40_13 | reverse complement strand
TCCATTAAAATCAATATGCGCAAAACGGGCTTTCAGAAGAAAGCCCGTTTTTTTAATTTCTGTTCGTTCTATTTTAATATTCCTTTTTTCCTTTTTTTCTCTTCGTTCTCATCGAGAATAACTTTCCGGATGCGGATATTTTTGGGAGTCACTTCAACCAGTTCGTCATCGCCGATATATTCAAGGGCGTCTTCGAGGCCCATTACGCGCGGCGTATCAAAGTGTTCGCTTACACCTTCGCCTTTCGAGCGCACATTGGAAAGTTTCTTTTCTTTGCAAACGTTAACGCGGAGATCCTGCGCCCGGCTGTTTTTTCCCACAACCTGCCCTTTGTAAACTAATTCGCCGGGTCCGACAAATAACACTCCTCTGCCTTGCGCGATAAGCAAACCGAATAAACGCGTGGTTCCCGATTCATGCGCCACGAGCGAACCGTGTTCGCGTTCTTTTTTTTTCCCGGCTTGCAAACGATAACCGTCAAATAAAGTATTGATTATTCCAAGACCCCGTGTATCGGTTAAAAATTCGCTGCGGAAACCGAAAAGCCCGGCAGTCGGCACCCTAAATTCAAGGCTGGTCGTGCCATTTTCCGTTCTCATATTTAAAAGCTGTCCCTGGCGGCTGCCTAATTTTTGAATAACAATGCCCGCGGATGCCTCGGGCACGTCGATAAAAACCAATTCATACGGCTCCATTTTCTGTCCGTTAATTTCTTTTTCAATAACTTGCGGACGGGAAACCTGGAATTCATAACCGTCCCTGCGCATCCGTTCGATAAAAATAGCCAAATGCAATTCTCCCCTGCCGGAAACAATCCATCCGGCCTGAATATCTAGAACGCGCAAAGCCATATCGGTTTCAAGCTCACGGGAAATCCTTTCGCGGATTTGTCGCGAAGTGCTGAACTCGCCTTCAGTCCCGGCAAACGGAGAAGAATTAATCGAAAAAACCATCTTAATCGTCGGCTCGTCGATTTTTAATAAAGGCAAAGCAACCGGATTTTCCGGATCGGCAATCGTTTCTCCGATATTGATATCCGCGATTCCGGCTACTGCCGCGATATCGCCGGCTGGCACTTCTTTAACTTCGACTCTTTCAAGTCCGAAAAAATTCATCAGGCCGGTCAAACGATATTTTTTTATTTCGCCTCTCGCATTGATATGCGCGACTTCCTGATTGGAACGCAAAACGCCATTCTCCACTCTGCCGACGGCAATGCGGCCGCGGAAATTATCCCCGGTAATGGAAGTCGCAAGCATCTGAAAAGGCGCGTCGGGATCTCCGCCCGGAGCCGGAATATATTTTTCAATCGCCTCAAAAACAGGCGTGATGTCTTTCATTATACTAAGGTCGGGCGTAATACCGGCTTTCCCCTGTTTGGACGAAGCGTAAATCACCGGAAAATCCGCCGTCGCATCGCTCGCGCCGAGCTCCAAAAACAGTTCAAAAGTTTTATCCAGAACAAAATGCGGGCGAGCATCCAGTTTATCTATTTTATTTATAACCACGATAATTTTGTGTCCCATCTCCAAAGCTTTTTTCAAAACAAATCTCGTTTGAGGCATCGGCCCTTCTTTGGCATCGACAAGCAATAAGCACCCGTCGGCCATTTTTAAAACTCGCTCCACTTCCCCGCCGAAATCCGCATGGCCGGGCGTGTCAATAATATTAATCTTTATACCTTTCCATTCAACCGAAACATTTTTGGAAAAAATAGTGATACCCCGTTCCTTTTCAAGTTCATCACTATCCATAATGCAAGTATTTTGAGCTATTTCTTTTTTCAAATAAGTTTTCGATTGGCGCAACAAAGCATCCACAAGGGTTGTTTTCCCGTGGTCAACATGGGCTATAATAGCAATATTTCTTATTTGTTTAGCCATATTTCTTCTAACAAAAAATCCGCCCCGAAGCGTTTTTTCAGATTTCAACAATATTTCTGTTCAAACCTAATAGTTCGTAAAATATTTGATGGTTGCCCCTGAACGCAAAGAAGTAATCAATGTCTCGGCTTCAGTGTTCAACTTTTGCTGTTTCAATTGAGCTATAATTTGCGTTCTATATGCTTCCTCCTGCCCTTGCGGAATTGCAACATTATTGTCCGTAATAAATTTTGTTATTTCATCTTCAGTAACCTGCAATTTATCGGCAAGAATTTTTTCCAACGTCTT
Organism: Candidatus Tagabacteria bacterium CG_4_10_14_0_2_um_filter_40_13; assembly: GCA_002792165.1. GTDB lineage: Bacteria > Patescibacteriota > Minisyncoccia. The sequence goes on along the minus strand of PFNV01000015.1, from coordinate 866 downwards.
TCTGGTAAGAATCTGCTGCTTCAAATCTTCCAACTTCATGTTTTTCGTCGCAAGCGCCTGTTCCAAAGTCTGGCCTTGCGCCTTGATCTGGTCTTCTATAGTCTTAATTTCCGCGTCCACTTCCTCGCTTGTAATCGAAATTCCTTTTTTTATCGCTTCGTTGTTAATAAGCTTTTTGGTGATAAGAGAATCCAATGCCTGCTTGCCCGACGCTTTTTCAAGCTCCTTTATAACTGCGAGTCGGGTTATGGGAGAACCGTTTATCGTTGCCGCGATAAACAAACCTTTATAATAGTAAACGAGCGCCGCGAGTATAATGATTACCGCGATGATAATTGCGGTTTTTGTGCTGATAAATTGACGCTTTTTAAACGCTACTTCCGGATTGTTATCCATAATGCAATATTTTTAAAAATTAATTTATAATACGACTCTTTTTAGTATACCATATGTTTTATTTTAATACATCATATTTTTTGTTTATCCATATTTTCTTATTTTATACCAGAATTCTGCCGGGCTTGGATTCGAACCAAGATTAATGGATTCAGAGTCCATGGGCCTACCGTTAGCCGACCCGGCATTGCAAAAAAATCTTACCACAAAAATTACTTTTCGTCTATTTATAAAATGCGCCAATGGCATATAATAGAAAAAGGTCGTATTAGAAATTGTAAATAATCTAACTTTATGCAAAAAATGAAAAATATCGGAAAATACGCGGGGGTCGTATGCGCAATCGCAGCTTTGTTTCTGTCAATTTCTTTCGTGTTTGCCGAAAATGCCACAAGCACAAGCAAAATCTCAGACTTGAATGATAGAAAGCAAAAGTTTATGCAGGAAGCCAATCAAAGAGCGGCAAGCAC
>PFNV01000026.1:5947-8481 GCA_002792165.1 Candidatus Tagabacteria bacterium CG_4_10_14_0_2_um_filter_40_13 | reverse complement strand
GCGCCTAAAATCGGCTGGCGAGCCCTCGCAGAGGGCGAGCCAAACTTCGTTTTTACCAACTGGCGGAGAGGGTGGGATTCGAACCCACGGTCCAGTTTTACCCGGACAACACGTTAGCACCGTGCCGCTTTAGACCACTCAGCCACCTCTCCATTTATTATTTTTTTAAAGGCTTCGCCACTTTTATAAGATTTCACTTTTTTTTCTTGAAGCCTTGCTTCTTGAATTGATCTGCATTTTTTGAAAGATACTAATTCCCATGGTCCGTTAATTTTAGAGAATATTCCGCCTTGGCCGTTGTTGTGTTCTTTTATTCTTCTCTCTAAATCTTCTGTTGAACCTATATAATACTTCTTATTCTTCAGGCTTTTTAGAATATATACGTAAGCCATAAGCCGCTTTAGACTTCATCCCGCCTACGGCGGGACAAGCTCAGCCACCTCTCCACACCCTGTCATTTATATCACACTCTTTATCCTTTTGCCACTGTAAGTCCAATGATTTTTTTGCCGCCGGCTTGCTTAAGGACACGGCCTGCTTCATTTAAAGTGGCGCCTGTTGTTGTAATGTCATCGACTAAAATAATGACTTTATTCCTGATTATTTCCGAATTTTTTACGGCAAAAACTCCTTGAATATTCTTTAATCTTTTGTTTCTGTCCTTTATTTCTACTTGTGAAATCGTCTCCTTTATTTTATATAAGACATTAGTTTCCATCTTAATGGACAGTTTGTCCGATAGACATTTTCCTAAAATTTCAGCCTGATTATAACCGCGTTTTTTAAATTTTTTTCTTGCGAGAGGAATCGGGATAATAAGAACAGTTTGACGAGTATCGTTAATAAGACGCGTAATTTTATCGCCTAATTTTTTAACTATCAGGCTGCTGAGCGGCTCTGCTAAAGATTTAACGCCGCGGTATTTAAATAGCCAGATAGCCTTTTTGACAATTTCATCTTTATAAGAAGTCGCGACAAAAATTTCGTCGGTTTCTGACAAATTTGGAGGTTTATTTTCCGCAAAAAATGGCGGAAATGACGCCAAGCATTTTTCACAAAGAGTAGCGCCAGAAATTCCGCAACCAAGGCATTTTTGGGGAAATAAAAGGTCTAAAAATTCCTTAAAAATGTGGATAAGTTTTCCTGCCATTGTTGCATTTTTATGTTATTATTTAACAGTAAAGGAAAGATAAGTGCCATGCAATGGATGTTCAATTTTTCAAAAAATTATCAATTCCCAAAAAATTTCTTTTTTGGACGCCTTCGGCCCAGAATGTGGTCGGCATTGATATTGGCACTTCATCGGTAAAAATTGTTCAATTGAAAAGAGAAAAAGAACGCGCGATTCTCGAAACTTATGGCGCGCTTGCCGTTGGTCCTTATGCTAAATTGAAAATTGGCCAAGCCGCGTATTTGCCGGAGGCAAGGGCAGTTGAAATGATCAAAGATTTATTCAAGGAATCGGGCGCGAAATCCAAAGACGTGGCCGTTTCCGTATCTTTACGCAACACCTTTGTCACGACAATCGAATTGCCGTCTTCGGCCAGAACAAATATCGGCGACATTGTTTCCCTTGAGGCCAGACGGTATATTCCGCTGCCAATGTCGGAAGTTGTTTTGGACTGGTGGGTGATTCCGTTAGCGCTTGAATCCGGAGAAATGGCCGAAAATTCCGCGACCGCGCAAAAACGCGATATGACTGAAGTCCTTCTGGTTGCTATTTTCAAAGAAGCCATTGAGAATTACAAAAATATGATAGCTAAAGCGGGTCTCAATATCAAATTGTTCGAAATAGAGATTTTCAGCGCTATCCGTTCCTGCATCGGCCGCGAAACTTCTCCGGTTTTATTGATGGACCTCGGCGCTTCGGTAACGAAAATGGCTATTGTAGATTACGGCGTCGTCCGGCTGGTTAAGACTTTTGACCGCGGTTCGCAAGATTTAACTTTAGCGCTTTCCAATTCTTTGGGTATCGATTTTGAACGCGCCGAGGAAACAAAACAGGAGATCGGATTTTCTTCCAGGCCCGAACATAAAGAGATAGCGAGCATTATCGGGCCGATATCCCAATATATTTTTTTCGAAGCCAACCGTTTTGTGATGGATTACAGGAGAAAAAACAACCGTTCCGTCGGTAAAGTCATTTTGACCGGAGGAGGAGCTTTATTAAAAGGCGTAACCGATATGGCGGTAAAAAGCTTCGGAATAGAGGTTGTTTTAGGAGATCCGTTCATTAAAGTGGAATACCCCGCGTTTTTGCAGGCAGTATTGAAAGGAACGGGGCCGACTTTCGCAACCGCCTTGGGTCTTGCGATTCGAGGTTTGCAATCCTCTTAGTAGTAATAAATAAAAAAAATAAATTATGCCCGATGGTCATATTACAACCACATCTTTCATCCCCAAGACGCGATTGACCGCGCCCACCTATCGCCGGAAGAGCGTGGGTATAGGTTTTTTCATTTCTCTTCTGTTGCTTTTACTTTCAGCCGGCGTATTCGGCGGACTTTATTTTTATAAAAAATCTTTACAGACGG
>PFNV01000026.1:2869-5937 GCA_002792165.1 Candidatus Tagabacteria bacterium CG_4_10_14_0_2_um_filter_40_13 | reverse complement strand
CGCGGCCGCTTCTTTGGAACTTGCCAAAAAAGCTTTCGACGAAAATTTAATCGCCGAATTAAACCGGCTTAATTCTTCAATCAATGTCGCGAAAATTCTTTTTAACGAACACCAAGCCACCTCTCAAATTTTTAAACTTATTGGCGACTTTACGCTTAAAGATGTATCATTCTCCAATTTTAGCTACAATTTTAATGGAAAATCTGCCGTTGTTTCGATGAATGGCGAGGCGAAAAGTTACGCGAATGTCGCTATTCAGGCGAAAATGTTCGAGGAAAGCGATTTTATAGACAAAGTGATATTTTCCGGCTTGAGCCTTAAAGGCGCCGGAAAAGTAAGTTTCAATGTCGAACTTTCGTTTAATCCTTCATATGCCATTTATAAGCCGTAAAAACAAATTTTTATGCTGCGTTTTTTTCTAATAATTCTTTTTCTGATAACGGCAATTGTGATTTTCTTCACTCAAACACAGCCGTATTATAAAGATATCAAGACTTTGATCGCGGAGCGCGACGAATATCAGGTGGCTTTGGTTGATTCCCGGGAACTTCAAACGTTAAGAGACCAATTGCTTTCCCAATATAATACGATTTCGCAGGACGATTTTAACCGCCTTGGCAAAATACTTCCTGTTTCGATAGATTCCGGAAGCATTATTGTAATGTTTGAAGACAGGGCTCGCGAAAACGGTATTTTATTAAAGAAAATAGACGTTATTGAATCAAAAGAATCAACGTCGGATTCTACAACCGCCTTGGGCGCGCTTCCTTTGCCTTACAAAACAGTGGGATTGTCGTTTTCAATTTCGGGGTCATATGCTTCGGTTCTTTCATTTTTCAGCGATTTGGAAAAAAATCTTCGCCTGATCGACATAAAAAGCATCAGTTTCTCCTCTTCACCTGCCGATATTTATGAGTTTAATGTTTCCGCCAAAACATATTTTACTCCCGTTTCTCCGTTAACCGCGGTTGCCGATACGAAAAAGAGCGAGGGAACAAAAGAAATTTTAAGCATGCTTACAAAACTGCGCGCCGTCAAAATAGACACGGATTTTTTCAGCGGCGATATTTACAAAAGTCTTGTTGATTTTCTCCCTGTGCTTGAAATGCCCAAGGAATACGGCAGGCCAAATCCTTTTATTTTGCCGCCGGAGGCCGCTACGCCTATCAAAAAATAAAAATAAAAACGGGATGAATTTCACAGATATTTTAATTCAGAAAAATTTAATCTCCGCCGAAGACCTTAGAAAAATTCGTTCCGAAAGCGAAGGTAATTCGAGGAATTTGGAACAGGGGCTTATGGCGCGCGGAATTTCCGAAGACGTTATTTTAGCCGCGAAAGGCGAAGTTTTAGGAATACCGACGAAAAGGATAAAAGAAATGGGCCGCGTGCCTTTTGATATTTTAAAATTCATTCCCGAAGAATCGGCGCGTCATTATCAAATGATTCCCATCGGATTGGATGATAAGATATTGGATGTTGGGATGGTTAATCCCGATAATACCGAAGCTAATGAGGCGCTTAGATTTATCGGCGCGAAGCTCGGCTTCAAGCAAAAAATTTATCTTATTACGCTTTCCGATCTTGACGCGATATTGAAGGAATATAAGGGATTGGGCGGAGAAACAGTGAAGGTTTTAGGCGAACTGGAGTCTGTTTTAGCCGAGCAAAAAATGGAGATACCGGAAGAGTTTTTCAAGGGCGTCGAAGGAAAATTGGTTGAGGAAGCGCCGGTTACCAAGATGGTTGCCGTTATCTTGCGCCATGCTGTGGAAGGCCGGGCTTCGGATATTCACATTGAACCCACTCGCGACAAATTGAGGGTGCGTTTCCGGCTCGACGGCGTTCTTTATACCAGTCTTATGCTGCCTTTGGGCGTTCATGAAGCGATTGTTTCCCGCATCAAAATTTTGACGAATATGCTATTGGATGAAAAGCGCAAACCACAGGACGGCAGATTCAGCGCGCGTATCATCGGAAGGGAAGTCGACTTTCGTGTTTCCACTTTTCCGAGCTCTTTCGGAGAAAAAGTAGTGCTTCGCATTTTGGATTCCAAAAAAAGCAGTAACTCATTGGAGCAATTGGGTCTTTACGGATACAACCTGGAAGCCGTAAAAGAAGCGCTTAAGTTTCCATACGGGATGATTCTTTTGACCGGCCCTACCGGATCGGGAAAGACAACGACTCTTTACGCTATGCTGCAAATGTTGGATAGGGAAAAAAATAACGTTGTAAGCTTGGAAGACCCTGTTGAATATGTAATAGAAGGAGTAAGCCAGTCTCAAGTCAAGCCGGAAATCGGATATGATTTTGCCAATGGTTTGAGAAATATTCTCCGTCAAGACCCCGACATTATCATGGTTGGCGAGATACGCGATAAGGAAACGGCGAAACTCGCGGTTCAAGCCGCTTTAACGGGCCATTTGGTTTTGTCCACATTGCATACCAATAATGCTATCGGCGTTATTCCCCGTTTAATTGATATGGGAATCGACCCTTATTTAATTCCTCCTACTTTAAGGTTGGCTGTTGCGCAACGTCTTGCGCCCACTCTTTGTCTTGACTCAAGAAAATCCGTGTTGTTTAAAGACGCTATTAAAGAGAAATTTGAAAAAGAAATAGCCGGAATACCCGAATCGACAAGAAAACTGATAAAATTGCCGTCCGAAATTTACGAACCATTTCCTTCTCCCAAATGTCCGAGGGGAACAATGGGCCGCATCGCGGTTTATGAGGTTTTAAAGATAACAAAAGAAATGGAGCGGATTATCCTGACTAATCCCACGGAACCTCCGATTTTCAAAGAAGCGCGGCAACAGGGGATGATAACAATGCGCGAAGATGGTATTATTAAAGTGTTAAGCGGCATAATCGGCTACGAAGAATTGGAGGGTATAGTTTAAAAGAATTATGAAAAGAAACAAAAAGTCGGGATTTACTTTAATTGAAGTATTGGTGGTAGTGGCTGTGATGGCGATGCTCATGTCTTTTACGATGGCTTCAATGCGCGCCGCGAAACAAAAAAATCGCGACAGCCGCAGAGAGCAAGATATGAAACAGCTTCAGAA
>PFNV01000026.1:0-2861 GCA_002792165.1 Candidatus Tagabacteria bacterium CG_4_10_14_0_2_um_filter_40_13 | reverse complement strand
CTATTTACGCGACTAATACCGGGTTGTATCCGATATGCGCGGCCGAAGTGATTGTCGGCAGCGCCGGAGATACTTGTATTGGCCCGGCGCTTCTGTCAATCCAGGCAATGCAGGGAGGAGTGTCGACTGACCCGCTCGGTTTAACAACGGGTATTTGCGGCGGCGCGGGTTCATATGTCTATTGCTATCAATCTCCCAGCGGTTTTACATACACAATCCGTTATGCCTTGGAAACTGATACTATTTTGGGAAAAAGCGCGGGTTGGCAAACTCTTACTCCTTAAAAATATTAAATAAATAAAACAATATGATGGAATATAAAAAAGAATTAAAAGAGTTGATTCTTACCGTAATCAAAGAGGGCGCGTCAGATCTTCATCTTTCTGTTGGCGTGCGCCCCGCCATACGCGTTAACGGTTCATTAATGCCTTTGGCGAAGAGGCCGGTATTGGCGCCGGAAGATTCCGAAGGTTTGATTTTACTTTTATTGAGCGATTTTAATCAGGAAAGACTTAAAACCGAAAAAGAAGTCGATTTTTCCTATTCATTTGAAGATAAAGCCCGTTTTAGGGGCAATGCTTTTTATCAGAAAGGGTTTTTAAGCTGCTCTTTAAGACTTATTCCTCCTCAAGTTAAAGAATTGAAATCTTTGAATCTGCCTGAAACAATACTTCAGCATCTTGCGTACAAAGAGCAGGGATTTTTCCTGGTGGTCGGCCCTATCGGCCATGGAAAATCAACCACGCTTTCTTCAATGATTGATTTCATAAATCATACGCGCTCCGAGCATATTTTAACTATTGAAGATCCTATCGAATATCTTTTTATTCAGGATAAATCCATTATCGAACAGCGCGAGGTGTTTTTTGACACGACGAGTTTTCATCGCGCCTTGCGTTCAATGTTCCGCGAAGACGTGAACGTTGCGATGATAGGGGAGATGCGCGACACGGAAACTATTTCCACGGCCATTACCGCCGCGGAAACCGGGCATTTGATTCTTTCTTCTCTTCACACCAATAGCGCCGGCCAGACAGTCAATCGTATTATAGATTCTTTTCCGCCAGCCCAGCAAAACCAGATTCGCATCCAGCTTTCCTCGAGTCTTTTAGGAATTTTTTCTCAGCGATTATTGCCTCGGATTTCCGGCGGTCTCATACCGGCTTACGAGCTTCTTATAAATAACAATGCGGTATCCAATCTTATCCGCGAAGCGCGGATTCACGAAATCGATACGGTCATAGAAACGAGTTTGGACCAAGGAATGGTAAGCTTGAACCGTTCTCTTGTCGATTTGGTGCGCAGGGGAGAAATTACCATTGAAAACGCTATCGCGTTTTCATTAAATCCAAAAGAATTACAACGTGTTATATAAATACGAAGCGACAACAGCGGAAGGAGAGGAAAAAAGGGGGGTTATTGATGCCGCTAACCGCGATATTGCCATTGCCGCCTTGCAACGCAGAAATCTTATTATCATTTCAGTCGAAGAAGCGAAAGAAAGCGGATTTTTTTCCAAACCTTTGGCTATTTTTAATCGCGTAAAGCCGCGCGATGTTGTTATTCTTTCCCGCCAGCTCTCAACATTATTCGAGGCAAAAGTTCCGGTTTTGACTTCTCTCAATCTTTTAGCCGGCGAGACGGAAAATCCCGCTCTTAGGGAAAAAATGAGCGTATTGCTTGACGATATTCAGGGCGGTTCTTCTATATCCGAAGCGATGTCCAAACAGCCGGATGTTTTTTCCAAATTTTTCGTCAATATGGTGCGTTCCGGCGAAGAATCGGGAAAATTGGACGAAGTTTTCTCTTATTTGGCTTCTTATCTCGAACGCAATTATGAACTGGCTTCAAAAGCGAGAAGCGCGTTAATCTATCCTATTTTTGTTCTTGTTGCTTTTTTCGGGGTATTGGTTTTGATGTTAACGGTTATTATTCCGAAATTAAGCGTTATTTTAAAAGAAACAGGCCAGGAACTTCCTATTTATACGAAAGCCATTATTGCCGTAAGCGATCTTCTGATAAATTACGGGATTTTTGTCCTTATAGCGCTTATTGTCGGGGCTATCAGCGTTTGGTATTATTTACGAACCGGCCAAGGCAAGGCGGGTTTCGCCCGGTTCCAGCTTTCCATCCCTTATGTCGGCGTTCTTTATAGGAAACTTTTTATCGGCCGAATGCTGGATAACTTCGAGACATTGCTTTCCTCGGGGGTTTCGGTGATTAGAACATTGGAGCTTACCGCGGATGTTATAGACAGCGAAATTTTTCGGCAGATTCTTACGGAGAGCATTGAAGCGGTAAAAGGAGGCTCTTCTATTTCGGAAAGCCTTTCTCGTTATGAAGATATACCCGGCCTTGTTGTTCAAATGATTCGAGTTGGAGAAGAAACAGGCAAATTAGCCTTCGTTTTAAAAACTCTTTCCCGTTTTTATAAAAAAGAAGTTGATACGGCCATCGAAACGCTTATGAGCTTAATAGAACCGGCCCTGATCATTGTTTTGGGTTTGGGCGTGGGATTGCTTGTCGCCGGCATTTTAGGTCCGATTTACAATATTACCGCCGGCATATAGGTAATTTATGTTATCCACAGTATTTTAAGCTTACATTCCGCATTAATGATATACTTAATGAAAGAGTTTAGAATAAAATCAAAAGGTCGATTTTAAATAACATCTGATTATAAAAAATGTTTAAATCTAAAAAAGGGTTTACCTTAATCGAATTGCTGGTGGTAATCGCCATTATCGGTATTTTGGCTTCGGTTGTTTTGGCATCCTTAAACAGCGCCCGCAAGAAATCGCGCGACGCGCGCCGGGTTGCCGACATCAAACAAATCCAATTGGCTTTGGAAATGTTTTTTG
>PFNV01000040.1 GCA_002792165.1 Candidatus Tagabacteria bacterium CG_4_10_14_0_2_um_filter_40_13 | reverse complement strand
CCATCAAAGCCCAGAGCTGTTTTGGAAGAGGGCACTAAGGGAATATATGAAATCGACGGTCTTTATGCCGGTTACGGATATACTTTTGGCAATGCGTTAAGGCGCGTTCTTCTTTCCTCCCTCCCCGGCGTAGCGGCTACGGCCGTCAAAATCGATGGCGTAAGCCATGAATTTTCGACTATTCCTGGTGTAAAAGAGGATGTTATCCTTATTCTTTTGAATCTTAAACAGCTTAGATTTAAGCTTTACGGCGATGAACCTCAAACCGTTACATTGTCCGCAAAAGGGCAAAAAAAAATTACCGCAAAAGATTTGGAAGCGCCCAGCCAGGTAGAAATTTTGAATAAAGAATTGTCGATAGCGACTTTAACGACCAAAGACGCGAAGCTGAAATTTGAATTGACCGTAGAAAAAGGATTAGGTTATGTTCCCCGCGAAGCCCTGCAAAAAGAAAAAGTAGATATCGGAACTTTGTTATTGGATGCGGTTTTCACCCCGATCAGAAGAGTAAATTACGAAGTGGAAAATATGCGCGTGGGCGATCGCACGGATTATAATCGTCTTCGTTTCGTCATAGAAACAGATGGAAGCATAAGTCCGGCCGACGCGTTGGATCAGGCGATTAAAATTACAATAAAACAATTAGAAGCAGTTGGCGGTATTGCCGCAAAAGCCGAAGAAATTTCTTCAAAAGAAAAAGAAGTTGAAGAAGCCTTAGAAGAGACTGAAGAAATTGATAATGAAAAATCCGAGAAAAAAGAGGGAGGCGCTCCGGAAACTGAAACCTTGAAGACGCGAATTGAAGATTTAAAACTTTCCGGCCGCGTTTCTAGCGCGCTTTCCGCCGCCGGAATAAGGTCGATCGGCGGACTAACCAGAAAAAAAGAAAGCGATCTTTTGGAAATTGAAGGCGTAGGCAAAAAAGCCGTAGACCAGATTAAGCAGGCGCTTACTGAACTAGGTTTAACGCTTAAATGAAACATCTACAAAAGGGGAGAAAATTCGGCAGGATAAGAAAAGTAAGGCGAAGTTTGATTCGTTCTCTTTTGAATAATTTTATAAAGGCGGAAAAAATGGTTATAACCGAAGCCAAAGCCAAGGAGATTCGGCCGCTGATAGAGAAGATGATAACAAGAGCGAAAAAAAATACGGTAAGCAACCGTCGTATACTCGCAAAAACGTTTGTGCCGAAACAGGTTAAAAAAATATTTGAAGAAATCGCGCCGCGATATGCCGAAAGGCATGGGGGCTATACCCGAATTATCAAATTAGGCAGGAGGAAAACAGGAGATACGAGCCCGATGGCAATTATAGAATTCATTAAATAATATAATATGGAAAAGCTTGAAATTATCATTGACGCAAAAGATAAAGCGCTGGGGAGAGTAGCTTCGGAAACGGCAAAAAACTTAATGGCGAAAACAACCGCTGCTTATTCGCCTGGCATAAAACCGAAAATACGAGTTAAGGTGATTAATCTTTCTAAGCTGAGAATAACTTCCAAAAAACTCGAGCAGAAAACATACCCGAAATATTCGGGACATCCCGGCGGCTTGAAATATGTTTCTATGAAAAAATTTATAGAAAAAGGGTATACTGTAATTTTCAAGCATGCGGTTCTAGGAATGCTTCCTAAAAATAGACTTAGAAAAGAAATTTTGAAAAATCTTATTATTGAAGCATAAATATTATGATTACGAAAACAACAAAAACAAAATCTGTTTCAACTGCAGAATCGTTGAAAAAGCAAAGGCATTATATTGAAGCTGTGGGCCGGAGGAAAACATCGGTTGCCCGCGTGCGGCTTTTTGATGCCGTAAAAGGCAGTATTATCGTCAATGGGAAAGATTTTTTAATGTATTTTCCGACGGTAAGCTTGCAACGGACGATTCAAGAACCGCTTAAAGAAACTCAACTTTTGCAGAAAGTCGGAATAGAAGTTAAAGTAATGGGCGGGGGAATAAGTTCCCAGTCCGGAGCGGTAAGGCATGGTATCGCGAGGGTATTGGAAAAATTTCAGCCGGCCTTGCGCAAACCGTTGAAGCATCTCGGTTTTTTGAAGCGTGATTCGAGAATGAAAGAAAGGAGAAAATTCGGCCTTAAAAAAGCAAGAAAGGCCCCGCAATGGAGCAAGAGGTAAAAGAAAAACATCTATGAATGAGGAAAATAACAAAGAAGAAATTACAGTAGAGGAAACTGTTGATGATGGCGGGAATTTAGATATTCAAGAAAAATTCAAACAGTTGCAGGAGAAACTCAAAAAATGCCAGGAACTTAAGGAAGAATATCTTAACGGATGGCAAAGAGCAAAAGCAGATCTTATAAACGCCAGAAAAGACGATGAACGGCGCAATCAGGATTTTGCAAAATTCGCGAATTTTATGCTAATCTCCGACATCTTGCCGATCTTAGACAGTTTTAATTTGGCTTTAGAAAACGAGAAGGATTCCAAGTTTTCAAAAGGCGTTCTTTTGATTAAAATACAACTAGAGGATACTCTGGGAAAGTACGGTTTTTCTTCCATAAAGAGTATGGGTGAAAAAATGAACCTTCAGCTTCATGAAATAGTGGGCGAAATTGAATCTGAAAAAGAAGAGGGAATCATTATTGAAGAAGTGCAGAAAGGATATTTGTTGCACGGACGCGTTATCAGACCGGCAAAAGTAAAAATATCGAAACAAAAATAAAAATAAAACAATTAATAATCAAAGCATATGAGTAAAATTTTAGGTATTGATTTAGGAACAACTAATTCGGCGATGGCTTTTATAGAAGCCGGAGAGCCGAGAATTTTGGAAAATGAAGAAGGAGGGCGCACAACGCCTTCGATAATTTCCATTTCAAAGGCCGGAGACCGTCTGGCCGGACTTTTGGCGAAAAGACAAGCGGTGACTAACGCCGAAAACACCATTTTCTCCATAAAACGTTTAGTTGGCCGGCTGTTTACCGACGCAGAAGTCGTTAAAGACAAGAAATGGTTGCCGTATAAGATGAGGGCTTCCGCAAGCGGCGGGGTGGAAGTGAAAATGGGCGATTCGCCAGCTGGCGGATGGTATCGTCCGGAAGAAATTTCAGCAATGGTTTTACAAAAACTCAAGCATGATGCCGAAGCGAAACTTGGGCAGAAAATAGAAGAGGCAATAATCACTGTTCCGGCTTATTTTAACGACAGCCAGCGCAAAGCCACGAAAGATGCGGGAGAAATCGCGGGTTTTAAGGTGCGGCGAATTTTAAACGAACCGACCGCGGCGGCTTTGGCGTACGGATTTAATAAAAAGAAAAATGAACAGATTGCTGTTTACGATTTCGGTGGAGGAACATTAGACATTTCAATACTGGAAGTTGGAGATGAGGTTATTGAAGTGAAAGCGACAGACGGCGATACTCATTTGGGAGGAGACGATTTTGATCAAAAAATCATTAGATGGATAGTTTCTGAATTTAAAAAAGAAAGCGGAATAGATATTTCGAAGGATTTTTTGGCGTTACAGCGATTGAAAGACGCCGCGGAAAAAGCAAAACATGAATTGTCTTCAACATTCGAAACGGAAATTAATATCCCATTCATTACATCAGATTCTTCGGGACCGAAACATCTTCTTTTAAAATTCACCCGCGCCAAACTCGAAGAGTTGGTCGGCGAAGATATTGAACGCTCAATCGAAATAACTAAGAGAGCATTAAAATCCGCCAAAATGGAACCTTCGGAAATTGAAGAAGTTATTCTGGTTGGAGGACAAACCCGCATGCCCGCGATTCAACAAGCCGTCAAAAACCTTTTTAACAGGGAACCGAATAAATCCATTAATCCCGATGAGGTTGTGGCGGTCGGAGCGGCTGTTCAGGGCGGTATTCTTGCCGGAGAAGTGAAAGATGTGCTCCTTCTGGACGTTACTCCGCTTTCGCTTGGCATTGAAACGCTGGGAGGCGTTATGACAAGGCTTTTGGAAAAAAATACGACCATTCCCGTTTCCCGCTCGCAGGTTTTTTCTACGGCCGCAGACGGCCAAACCTCCGTTGAAATCCATGTATTGCAGGGGGAACGCGAAATGGCTCAAGACAATAAAACGCTCGGCCGCTTTATGCTGGATGGAATTCCGCCTTCGCCTCGCGGTTTGCCTCAAATTGAAGTTACATTTGATATCGATGCGAATGGCATTCTTAACGTGAAAGCAAGGGATAAGGCCACCGGAAAGGAACAGGTAATTCGCATCGAAGCTTCATCCGGCCTTACTAAAAACGAGATAGAGAAAATGAAGCAGGACGCTCAGATTCATGCCGATGAAGATCGCGTGAAAAAAGAATCTGTAGAAATAAAAAATGCCGCTGACGCATTAGTTTATACCAGCGAAAAAGCTTTAAGAGACGCGGGCGATAAAGTTCCCGCGGATATCAAAAAAACTATTGAAGAAAAAATCGAAGCTGTTAAAAAAGTTAAAGAAGGCAATGACGCCGACGCGATAAAAAACGCGACTGCAGATCTGTCGCGTGAAATCCAGAAAATAGGAGAATTGCTTTATAAGCAAGGTTCGCAACAGTCGCAACAGCCACCGCAACCGCCGGAAGATAATATCAAGGATGCCGATTATAAAGAGGACGATGGCGACAAAAAATAATAAATGACAACAAGAGATTATTATCAAATACTGGGTATTTCAAGAAATGCTTCCAAAGAAGATATTAAAAAAGCATACCGCAAATTGGCGCTTAAATATCATCCGGATAAATCCGGCGGCAGCGAAGAAAAATTCAAGGAAATCAACGAGGCTTATCATATCTTAATAGACGATGTAAAAAGAGCGGAGTATGACAGATACGGCAGGGTTTTCAGCGGCGCTTCCGGCGGACCAGCCTCGGGCTGGGATTTCGGCGGTTTCGGCGATTTTTCCGAGGGAGAATTTTCCGGTTTTCAAGATTTGAATCTCGGTGATATTTTTGGGGATATTTTCGGATTTTCTTCAAGGGGAGGGCGGACTCGCGTCAAAAGAGGCCGCGATATTTCCATTGATCTGGAAATAAGTTTTGAAGAAGCGGCATTCGGAGTGGAACGAAAAGTTGTTTTGACAAAATTGGGTTTTTGCGAAAGATGCCAAGGTAAAGGCGCCGAAGAAGGAACAAGTTTTAAAACTTGTCCTATGTGCCAAGGCTCGGGAAAAATACACGAAACCAGGCGTTCTTTTTTCGGCAATATCGCTTCTTTAGCGGAATGCGGTAATTGCCGCGGACGGGGGAAAATTCCGGAGAAAAAATGTTCCGCTTGCAGGGGAGAAGGAATATTGCCGAAAAACGAAGAAGTGAAAATAAAAATCCCCGGCGGCATAGAGAATGGTCAAATGATAAAACTATCGAAACAGGGCGAGGCAATAGCCTACGGCGTAGCAGGAGATTTATACGTGAAAATCCATGTGAAACCTCATCCGTTTTTCAAAAAAGAAGGGAATAATCTTGTGATGGATTTGGATGTAAGGTTATCCGACGCGCTTTTGGGAGGGGAAAAAGATATTAAAACGCTCGACGGGAACATTAAGCTTAAAATTCCCGCGGGAGTCGATTCGGGAGAGATTATGCGCGTTCGCGGCAAAGGTATTCCTTCTGTCCACGGCGCAAGGGGGGATCTGCTGATTAAAATATTCATAAGAATTCCTAAAAGATTGTCTAATCGCAGTAAAAAAATTATAGAGGAATTACGCGAAGAAGGAATATAACAGTTAATCAGTGACATCGTACAAGTAAACAGGTAAAATAAAGATAATGCTTCAATCGGCGAATTTGGAAACCATATCCAGGATATTAACGCATCCGACTTGGGATTTGATGGTTATTTTCTTTTTTATCGCCGCGGGATTCTTTTACGGAATTTCTTCGGGGAAAAAGAAACTTATCGCCGCTTTATTTTCCCTTTATGTTTCCGGATTGGTATTCGCTAATTTTTCCTATTTGGATTTTGTCGTAAAAGGCCGGCCGCTTTTGGAAGTCTTTTTATTCCGAAGTTTGACTTTTGCGATTCTCATTATTTTATTGACTTTTCTTTTTAACAGAGTTTTATCTAGAGACGACAGTTCGGGAACAAGGCAATGGTGGCAGGTATTTTTATTGAGTTTTTTGGAAGTCGGTCTTTTGATGAGTTTTATTTTTCAGCTTTTGCCGGCTAAGGAACTTTTTACTTTTTCGCCGGTTGTTCAAAATATATTCGCTTCAAACGGAGCATTCTTTTGGTGGTTAACCTTGCCATTAGTCGCATTATTTTTTATAGTGAGAAAACGCTAATTTAACCGCCCATAGCTCAATCTGGTAGAGCAGCTCCCTTTTAAGGAGAAGGTTCTAGGTTCGATTCCTAGTGGGCGGACTGAATTATAGGAAAGGAGGTGATGAAATATGATGTGGATGTTTCCGCATGCGACACACTGTTCCTGCTGCGGCAAGGAACGCCAGTCCCGAGCAAGACGTTAAAATGGCTCACCAATCCAGCCCCTTAAAAAGGGGCTTTTTATTTTCCTTGACTTTTTGGCCAAGAACGCTATATTGACCAAAAATAACGCATTTTGAAAACATGAATCAAAAAGGAGATTTAAGTGAATTTCAGGAAAATTAGAAGGGTTCTTTTGATAATTCTGTTTTTAAACTGGCTCGTAGCGTTTTCTAAAATTATACTGGGTCTTTTAACGGGCACATTATGTGTTCTAAGCGACGGCATACATTCTCTTTTTGACGGCGCAACCAATATCGTGGGGATTTTCGGCATCAAAATTGCCGAAAAACCCGCTGACGAAGATCATCCTTACGGCCATAGAAAATATGAAGCCATTGCTTCCCAAGTTATTCTGGTTTTTTTGGTAATTGCGGCCTATGAGATTATCCGAAATATTATCGGAAAACTTTCCGCGCCAGAGACAATTTTTTCCGGCGCAAATTGGTTTCCGCTTTCAATGGGAATTCTTGTAAGTTGCCTGATAATAGATATTGTGGTCGCAAGATATGAATTTAAAAAGGGAATAGAACTTAAAAGCATTATCCTGAAAGTGGATGCCTTGCATACAAAATCCCACTATATTACGACTAGTGCCGTAATTTTGGGGGCAATATTGGTTGAAGTAGGATTACCGCCAATAATTGATCCTATTATCGCTTCCGTTGTCGTTGTGTTTATTATGAAATTGGCTTTTGAGATATTTAAAGAAACATCCTCTGTTTTATCGGATAAAACAAATGTAAACAAAGACCAAATAAAGAAAATTGCCGAGTCAGTCGGTAAAGTTATCACGTGCCATCAAATAAGAAGCAGGGGTAACGAAGACCATATTTTTCTGGATATTCATATTATAGTCGCCCCGAATCTCTCTCTTAAAACAGCGCATGAAATTTGCCATGAAGTTTCCGGAAAAATCCAAAAACAAATTCCGGAAATTAAAGATATTACGGTTCATCCCGAACCATACTAATCGCAAATTTAAAAGCCCCGCTATCGGGGCTTTTCATTTGTCAATTTAAGGTTAATATATTAAAATCAAAGAATATGGAGCGGATTTTTATCGAAAAAACGCCGGATTATGAAGGCGAAAATGTCAAGATTTGAAATTGAAACTCCCATTCTTACCAAATCAACGCCGGAAGGCGCCAGGGATTATGTTGTGCCTTCGCGTTTGCGTTCCGGACAGTTCTATGCTTTGCCGCAATCGCCCCAAAAGAAATAAATCAAAATTGAGACTTTAGACTATTTCTACGGTCGTAGAATTTGTCTAAATATTATTTAAATATATGACCTACCAAATAAAACTTGAGAAATTTGAGGGGCCATTGGGGATGCTTTTGGAATTGATAGAAAAACGCAAGCTTTCCATCAGCGATGTTTCTTTGGCGGATGTTACAGACCAATATGTCGATTATTTGAAAACGCTTGAAGGATTTCCGCTGGGGGAAGTAAGCAGTTTTATAGCAATTGCTTCAACACTTCTTCTGATAAAATCCGCGTCACTTATTTCCACTTTCCAGTTTTCCGAAGAAGAAGCGGGAGATATCAAGGATTTGGAGCGCCGTTTGCAGCTTTATGCTCATATCAGAAATTTTGCCATCGAACTCGGAAAATGTTTCGGGAAAAATATTATGTTCGGGCGGGAAGCGTTTCTGGGATTAAATTTCGAATTTCTCGAACCAAAAGGAGTGACAAAGGAAAAAATTTTTGAGGCAATGAGGCAGATTATCGCTAATCTGCCTCAAAAAGAAATTTTACCGAAAGCACTTGTTAAAAAAACAATAAGCCTTGAGAAAAAAATAACGGATATAATCAGCAGATTGCAACAACAGATCGAAATGTCATTTGCGGATATTTCCGGTTTGGATGGAAAGGCCAACCCGAGGCTGGTCGGCCTTGGGCCGAAGAAAATCGAAATTATAGTAAGTTTTTTGGCAATTTTAGAACTGATAAAACGAGGTTTTGTTATAGTTGAACAAACTACAGTTTTCCAAAATATTAAAATAAAAAAGAACATATAATTTATGGAATTAAGTTCTTATATTGAAGCAATCCTTTTTTTGGAAGGGGAGCCGATAAAAATAAAACGGTTGGCGGAAATTTTGAATAAGTCGGAAAAACAAATAAACGAAGCCTTTGAAGTTTTGGACAAAAATTTGGAGCATCGCGGAATAAAATTGATTAAAAAAGGCAATGAAGCGATGCTTTCCACTGCTCCCGAAGCAACCAAAATCTGCGAAGATATCAGTAAAGAAGAATTCAACAAAGACATAGGAAGAGCCGGACTTGAAATTTTAGCGACAGTAATTTATCGCAGTCCGATAAGCCGAGCCGATATCGACTACATCCGCGGCGTCAATTCCAGTTTTTCTCTCCGCAATCTTTTGGTAAGAGGTCTAGTGGAACGGAAAACAAATCCAAAAGACGGCCGCAGTTATTTATACAGCCCTTCTTTCCGTTTTCTGCAATTTTTAGGCGTCACGGATGTCAAAAAATTGCCTGAATATGAAAATTTCAGCAAAATAGTCGAACAATTTATAGAAAATTCGGAAGAAGAAACCGGTTCAGAAATACAGCCGGCGGCCGTTCAAGAAATAAAAGAAGAAATAAAAAATGAAATGGCAAAATAGCATTCAATATTTCTTGATTGTCATTTTTTTTGGCTTTCTTGGCTGGGTTTTTTTCTATTTCCACCCTCTTCAAAACCGCAATCTGTTTCCCGGAAGGCAAAAACTGACGGCCCTCGAGTTTGAAGTAAAAAATCCCTTTACTCAGAAACAAGAAGCGCAAATCCCGAAAATCTCTCCTTTTGAAAATATACGATTGGAAGCCAAAGCCGCCTATGTTTTTGACGCCTCAAATAATCAAAGCGTTTTTGAATTAAATTCCGAAATGCAATTGCCGCTTGCGAGCCTTGCTAAAATCATGACTGCGCTTATCGCAAAAGAAAATTTGCCTCCTTATCTTCTTATAACGATATCAAAAGAAGCAGTTTTACAAGAAGGCGATGCGGGATTTAAAGTAGGGGAACAATGGATTATTTCTGAATTAATAGACGCGATGCTTATATCTTCTTCAAATGATGCCGCTTTTGCTTTTGCTGAGGAGTTTGACAATAATTTTAATGGAGATTTTGTTTCTTTAATGAGCCGGAAAGCGAAAGAAATCGGTTTGACTCAAACTTATTTTTTGAATGCAACAGGACTTGATTTATCGAAAAATACCTCCGGTGCCTATGGTTCGGCTAAAGATATCGCCAAATTACTTTTATATATCGCGAAAAAAGATTCTTCTTTAATGGAGGCTACTCGGCTAGAATCAATCAATCTTCACGGTTGGGAATTTCAAAATACCAACCGGGTTATAGAAGATTTACCCGGTTTTATTGCCGGAAAAACCGGTTTTAGCGATTTGGCCGGCAGTAATCTTGCGGTTGTAGTGGATAACGGTTTCAATCGTCCTTTTGTGATTGTAGTTTTAGGTTCCACTATTGATGGAAGATTTAACGATATTAAAAATCTTTTTAATGCGGCCGTAGCCGAAACGGAAAATTAATTTATGGTATTAAATGTTTTAAAAATATTCGGTTTAGCGGTTATTTCATTTTTTATCGGTATTTTACTTACGCCTCTTTTGACCCATTTTTTATATAAATACAAAGTTTGGAGAAAAGATGTAAGAACCGTTGCGCCCGATGGCTCGGCCACGCCGATATTCGCATCATTACATAGAGAACGCGAGACAAAAGTTCCACGCATGGGCGGTATTTTGATTTGGATTATTCCTTTATGCCTGATTTTTATTTTGTGGTTTTTAAGCATATTTTTTCCAACTCCGCTTTTCAAAAAACTTAATTTTTTGAGCCGTTCGCAAACATGGCTTCCTCTTTTTACGCTTATTGCCGCGTCGCTGGTTGGTTTGGCGGATGATATTTTTCAAGTTTTCGGAAAAGGGAAGTATGTGGCCGGCGGCGTCCGTTTTTCCCGGCGACTTTTACTCATTATTCTTATCGCGTCCGTCGGCGCTCTCTGGTTTTATTTTAAATTGGAAAAAACCGATATCTTTATCCCTTTTCTCGGCGATTTCCATCTTGGTCTTTTATTTATCCCGTTTTTTATTCTAACGATGCTCGCGACTTTTTCCGGAAGCGCCATTGATGGCTTGGACGGCCTTGCCGGAGGAGTAATGGCCGCAATTTTTTCCGCTTACAGCGGCATAGCTTTTTCCCAAAACCAGATAGATATAGCGACCTTTTGCGCCGCAATAGCGGGAACTATTTTGGCATTTCTCTGGTTTAATATTCCTCCCGCAAGATTTTATATGGGAGAAACGGGCATGTTCGGCCTTACCACTACTCTTACCGTCGTCGCGTTTCTTACTAATACAGTTCTCATTTTACCTATTATTGCTTTTCCGCTTGTTATTACATCTTTTTCAATAATCATTCAATTGCTTTCAAAAAAATTTTTGCGGCGGAAAATCTTTTTGGTTTCACCGATTCATCACCATTTTGAGGCTAAAGGATGGCCCGCATACAAGGTTACCATGCGTTTTTGGGTTATCTCGGTTATTTTTGCTATAATAGGCATGGTGATAGCATTACTAGGAAAATAACAATATGGCTTCTTATTCGACTATTATAAAAAACGGAATTATTTTTGATGGAACCGGCGGTTCTCCAAAGCGAGCGGATATTGGCATTATCGAAGACAAAATAAAAAAGATAGATAATTTTAAAAATGATACTGCTCCGATTATCATTGACGCCGCAAACAGATTTGTCGCACCTGGTTTTGTTGACCTTACGACGCATTCCGATACGCATTGGACTCTTTTCTCTCAATTGGCACAGGAGAGTTTTATCCGTCAGGGAGTTACGACTATTTTTGGCGGACACGGAGGTTCTTCTCTCGCTCCTTTAGTGAAGGCGGAAAATATAGAAGCGATACAAAAATGGGTGGATATATCGAAAATCAATATTAATTGGCAAAGTATGGCCGAATTTCTCTCCGAGTTGGACCAGCATAAAATTGGCGTAAATTTCGGTACTTTTGTAGGCTATGGCACGCTCCGCCGCGGTGTTTTGGGCGATCAAACCAGGTCTGCCCAGCCGAATGAAATATCTCAACTGCGGTTTTTGGCGGAAAGCGCTATCCAAGATGGCGCTTTTGGTATTTCAACAAATCTGGGAACGGCCCACGAAAATTCGGCAACCAATGAAGAAATTATCGAAATCATGAAAGTCGCAAAACATTTTAACGTACTCGTCAGTCATCATTTGGAAGACGAAGGGAAAAATATTCTTCCTGCGATTGCCCGATTGATAACTCTTACCAGAGCTTCCGACGTTCATTCCCATATTGCTCATTTTAAGGCGATCGGAAAAATGGCATGGGAACAATTTCCTCAAGCGCTGGAAATGATAGAGGAAGCCCAAAGACAAAAAATGGAATTTACCTGCGATTTCTTCCCTTATAATAGGACGGGTTCAAATTTATATTCTCTTTTGCCTAAGTGGGCGAGGGAATCGGGGAAAAAACGTATCTTGGATTTTATTACCGGAAAGGAACGACAATATCTTTTGGATTCGCTCAAAGAACTCACTTTGCATTACGATAAAATTACTATCGCTTCGACGCTTCGCGATTTGGACGGAATGGGCAAAAGCATTGCGGAATTAAGCAAGCGGGCGGAACTTTCGCCCGAAGAAATTATTTTGAATTTGTTGCAAGTAAACAAGCTTCAGGTTTCTATTTTCAATGAAGCAATTTCCGAAGATAATATCGAGCTTTTAGCGGGAAAAAAATACAGCATGGTTTCTTCGGATGGGGTAGGATATGACATAAATTATCGTTCAAAAATAGATTTACCGCATCCTCGTTCTTTTGGCGCATTTCCCCGCGTTTTTTCCACGCTCGTTAGAAATAAAGAGATTTTGAAATGGGAAGAAGCTATTTATAAAATGACCGGTTTGCCGGCTAAAATTACGGGTCTTTCCGACCGCGGCATTATTGCGCCCGGCGCTTATGCGGATATCGTAATTTTTGACCCGAAAAATATCGCCGACAAAGCAAATTACGTCGACCCTTACCAATTTTCGACGGGAATAGATTATGTTTTAGTAAATGGAAACATCGCGTTAAAAGAAAATTCTTTGACGGGTGCGGGGTATGGGCGCGCGCTGCGCCATCATGTTTAGCGCAATTATAATGCGGCGTTAAATACCGTATTTTGCAAATATTTATGAAGGGTCATTTTGACAGAGTTCTTCTGGTAATTGCGGGTATTTTGGTTTTATTCGGTTTTTTTATGCTTGCTTCGGCATTTTTGGGACCGACTGCGCAAAAAGCCGAAACTTTTTGGAACGCTCTTCTGCGCCAAATTATTATTGGATTAGTCGGCGGGGGAACGCTTCTTTTTATTGCCAGCCGTATTCCGTATCAGTTCTGGAAAAAAATTTCCCTTCCTCTTTTTTTGCTTACTTTTTTCTTGACCATTCTGGTATTCTTTCCTATCGGTATTGAGCACGGAGGAGCGAGGCGCTGGATCAGCTTGGGAATTTTAACTTTACAGCCTTCGGAATTTTTAAAATTCGGATTTCTCATTTATTTTTCGGCGTGGCTGGCTTCCCGCAAAGAAGAAGTTTCCTCTTTTAAATTCGGACTTTTTCCGTTTCTGATAATGATTGCTTTTGTCGGCGTCCTTTTGGTTATGGAACCGAATATTAGCACGCTTTTAGTAATAGCTTTTACTTCGCTTTCTCTCTTTTATATTGCCGGCGGAAGATTCAAACAAATTGCGGCTATAGCTTTCATAGGGGCGATATTATTGGTTGCCGTTGTTTTATTATATCCAAACTCATATCTTAAAAACCGTATCACTGTTTTTTTAAATCCGGAGCATGATCCTCAAGGCATCAGTTATCAGCTGAATCAATCCCTTATCGCTTTCGGTTCGGGCGGACTTTTCGGAAAAGGTTTCGGAATGAGCATCCAAAAATTTAATTATCTGCCCGAACCGACGGGAGATTCAATCTTTGCGGTTATAGGCGAAGAATTCGGTTTTTTGGGAACATCGGGGCTTATCGGTCTATTTTTGCTGTTTTTATACAGAGGGCTGCTTGTAGCTTCCAGGGCGCCTGATAATTTTGGTAGACTTTTAGGCTCGGGAATTGCTATACTGATTATATCTCAATCGTTTATGAATATGGCTGCTATGACCGGTGTTTTTCCGCTTACGGGCTTACCGCTTCTTTTTATCAGCCAAGGCGGTTCTGCGCTTGCTCTAACTTTGGCGGAAGTGGGAGTATTATTAAATATATCAAAATACCAGCAAATCAAATAATTTAAATAAATATGAAGATTTTATTTACAGGAGGAGGAACGGGCGGCCATTTCGCGCCCATAATTTCTATCATCGAAGCCTTGCGCGTCTTAATAGAAGAAGAAAGGCTGGTAGGAATTGAATTTATCTTTATGTCTGATTCCCCTTATGATAACGACCTTTTAATAAAACAAGATGTGCGTTTCATAAAAGTTGGAACCGGTAAAATGCGTCGTTATTTTTCGTTGCTTAATGTAACGGATATTTTTAAAACAATAGGCGGTCTTTGGCGGGCATTTTGGATTATGTATCATGATTTTCCCGATGTTGTTTTCGGTAAAGGCGGCTACGCAAGTTTTCCTGCCATGTTTGCGGCCCGTATTTTGGGGATTCCCGTTATAATACACGAATCGGATGTGGTGCCCGGGCGTGTCAACCAATGGGCCGCCAAATTTGCCAAAAGAATCGCGATTTCTTTTCCGGAAAGCGTAAAATATTTCCCAGCCGCAAAAACAGCGCTTACAGGAAATCCCATAAGACGAGGAGTGTTAGGATCAACGCAAGAAGAAGCGAAAGAAATTTTTCAGCTTGAAAAAGATATACCGGTTATATTTATTTATGGCGGTTCCCAGGGCTCAAAAAATATTAATGATAATATTATTGATATAGCTCCTGAAATTGTAAAATTCGCCAATGTCATTCATCAATGCGGTAAAAATAATATTGAAGAAGTCAATGGTCGGTTATCCGTCGCTCTCGAAAAATCTTCTTTTAAATTTCGCTATCATGTTTTAAATTATCTTGACGAAAATATGTTACGCAATGTTTCCAGCGTTGCCAGCGTGATTGTTTCCCGAGCCGGAGCGAGTTCCATTTTTGAAATTGCCGCCTGGGGCATTCCGAGCATCATTATCCCTATCACAAATTCAGCGCAGGATCATCAGAGAGAAAATGCCTATAGTTATGCGAGGGCAGGCGCGGCGGAAGTGATTGAAGAAAGCAATCTAACGCCCAATATTTTATTGTCCGAAATCAAAAGATTACTGGAAGACAAAAAAAGAAGGGAATCAATGAAAGAAGCAGCTAAGAATTTCGCTCAGCCAAAAGCTGCCCGTAAAATCGCCCGTGAACTTTTAAGCCTGGCTTTGGAACATTCATCATAGAATGAAAACATCCGCCAAAAAACAATCAAAAAAAGAAAATATTTGTATCAGGACTCGCATTGCGCCAAGTCCGACTGGCCCTTTGCATATTGGCACGGCTCGCGCCGCTCTTTTTAATTATCTTTTCGCCAAGCACAATAAGGGAGATTTTGTTTTGCGCATCGAGGACACCGACATAGAACGTTCGGATAAGAGATTCGAAAAAAACATAACAGATGGTTTGGAATGGCTGGGAATTAAATGGACAGAAGGGCCTTACAGGCAATCTGAAAGGTTGGAAATTTACAAAAAATACATACAAAAGCTTTTAGAAGAAGGAAAGGCATTTTGGTGTCCTCATACAAAAGAAGAATTAACCGAAGAAAAACAAAGGCAAATGGCGAATAAAGAGGCTCCAAGGCATGTTTGCGAATATAAAACAAAAAAATTAAAGAGTACTGCCAGCAAAGCAGGCCTGCCTGCCGGTAGGCAGGGGATAATCAGGCTGGATACGCCTCAAAAAATAGTCGAATTTGAAGATTTGATCCGCGGAAAAATAAAATTTGATACTTTTCTTCTGGGAGATATCGCGATTGCGAAAGACGAAGAAACGCCGCTTTATAATCTTGCGGTTGTTATTGACGATTATTTAATGCAAATATCCCACGTCATCAGAGGCGAAGACCATATTTCGAATACGCCGAAACAAATATTGCTTCAGGAAATTTTCGGGTTCTCCCAGCCCCAATACGCGCACCTTCCCCTTGTTCTCGGTCCGGATCGTTCGAAACTTTCAAAAAGGCATAATGTTGTTTCAGTGGATGAATATCGCAAAGCAGGTTATTTGCCGGAAGCGATAATCAATTTTATAGCTTTGCTCGGCTGGAATCCCGGTACGGAACAGGAAATTTTTTCACTGGACGAACTTGTCAAAAAATTCGATCTGAAACGCGTACAAAAAGGAGGCGCTATTTTTAATATCGAGCGTTTGAATTGGCTAAACGGTATATATATCCGCAGGAAATCAGCAAAGGAAATCATGGAAATTATTTTGCGTGAAGGATTTTTGGATATTTCCGAAAATAAATTTAAAAATGATTATATAGAAAAAGTTGTGGCCTTGGAACAAACTAGGATGAAAAAGCTCTCCGAAATAGGGGAGAGGACGCATTATTTTTTCTCGGAACCGAAATTTCCGAAATCAATGCTTTTTTGGGAAGAAAAAGAATCTCCTGATACCAAAACATATCTTGACAAGATAAATAGTTTAGTACAGAATATAAAACCAAAGGATTTTGTAAAAGAAAAAATAAAGGACATTATTTGGCCTTATGCCGAAAAAATGGGGCGGGGGAATGTCTTGTGGCCTTTCAGGGTTGCTTTAACCGGCCAATGCAAATCTCCGGATCCGTTTGAAATAGCGGAAATTCTGGGAAAAGAAACAACATTGAAACGATTAGCGGACGCGATAGAACTGCTCAAATAAATAAAATAAAGCTGATATGAGAGGTGTCAATTTAAAAATTTTAGGGTTTTTGGTCGCGCTGATAATTATATCCGCTTTAACGGCTCGGCCCGTTTGCGTTTTTGCCGCGGGTATAGATGAGTTGCGGGCAAAAATTAATGATAATAATAATCAGATCGCCGCAATTCAAAAAGAAATAGAAGAATTGCAAAAACAACTCGATAAAACCGGGCAGGATAAAAAAAGTTTAAATAATCAGATAGCGCAGTTAAGCGCAACCGTTAAAAAGCTACGGGCGGATATTAAATTAACCGAAAAGAAAATTTCCCAGGCAAATTTGGTGATTGAAGAGTTTAATCTGGAAATAAAATCAAAAGAGGAAAAAATCGCGGACAGCAAGAGGGTACTGGCCGAACTTTTTCGGAGCATGAATGAAGCGGAATCGCAGTCGTTGGTTGAAGTTCTTCTGGCTAATAACAGTCTTTCCGATTTTTTCGGCGATATAGAGAGGACGAAAAATCTTCAAAACAGCATCAATGTTAACCTCGGACAATTAAAAGAATTGAAAGATGATCTTCAGACTCAAGAAGCGAAAAAAGAGGCCGAAAAAAAGAAACTGCAAAATCTGCATTCCAGCTTAGGTGATCAAAAATCGCTGGTTGAAACGCAGAAAGGCGCAAAAAATACTCTTTTAAGAGAAACTAAAAGCAAGGAGTCGACATACAAAAAACTTCTAGCCGACAGGATGGCAAAACAGCAGGCTTTGGAAAACGAAATCAGCGTTATTGAACAGCAAATTCGTGTTGAAATCGACCCTAATTCTTTGCCTCAACCCGGTTCTGGCGTCCTGCTTTGGCCCGTTGATATCCCCATAATAACCCAATATTTCGGCAATACGCCTTTTGCCACCCAAAACCCTCAAATTTACGGCGGAAAAGGGCACAATGGCATAGATTTAAGGGCAAGCGTAGGCACGCCCATCAAAAGCGCTCAAACAGGCGTTGTGACCGATACAGGCAATACAGATGCCTATTGCAATGGCGTTTCCTACGGAAAATGGGTCCTTATTAAACATGATAATAACCTAAGCACTTTATATGCCCATTTATCTTTAATTAAAGTTTCTCCGGGCGAAACCGTGCAAATAGGCCAGATTATCGGTTATAGCGGCGATACAGGCTATACTACGGGCCCGCATCTACATTTTACCGTCTTTGCCACGCCGGCAGTAAGTATAGGCGCCTTAAAGAGCAAGATTTGCGGCACAACGATGAAATTGCCGATTTCTCCTTATAACGGCTATCTAAACCCGCTTTCTTATCTCTAGTGCTTTAATCTGTTCAATTTGATATAATAAATGTATGGTGAATGAAGGTCTTATCAAGTTCGTTGTGCTTCTGTTTATAGCAATCGTCGTATTGGGCTTTTTTGGCATAAGCCTTAAAGCAGTTTTTCAAAAACAGGCCGTCCAGGAGAATCTCTCGTTCGTTTGGCAAACAACGCAATATACCTGGAACAGATACTTAGCGGTTCCCGCGCAATACGTTTGGAATATTTTTTATAATCTTCTGTGGCGTTCGTTTGTCGAAAATGCCGAAAGATTAAAGCGGGGAGAATTGCCAAATTTCATAGAGGGCCAACCTAAACTTCCACAATAAAAACAAAACGTTAGAATGTCGCAAAAGCATTATTGTGCGAACCTCTATATTTTAGGCGATCTTGTTGAATTTATAGTTCCCTGCCAACTTTAGATACTTCATTAAACCATTTAGGGACGGGCGCTTTACTTTTATAGGTGGACATTTTATTTTTAATTTCTGAAAGATTTTGCAAATCCTTTTTTTCCCATTCAACCTTTGTAAATCCTCGTTTGCCTTTTATTATATTCACTTTTCCTCTTTTTGATTTGTATTTTCCGAGAATGTCTATCGCTTCGATCCATAAATTGAAATCGTGTTTTTTCTTACCGTTTTATTTGTTGTCATATTTTTAATAATACCAAATGTCGCACAAGATATAAAGACTATCATATTTTTTACAAAACTCGTCAATAATGATAAATTTAATAAATGCGCACTTCTTATTCTGCCCTAACAACTTATCAGCAATGTCCGCTAAGATTTAAATTTCAGGAAATCGACAGAATCAGAGTTCCAAAAGGTTTGGAAGCTGTTTTCGGCGCAATGATACATAATTGTCTCAAATTTATGTTTGAGCGCACGCCCCTATACCCTACTTTAGACGAGGTCATAGATCGCTTTAGAACGATTTGGCAGAATAAAGAAATCACTAATCTTAATTTCGAAGAAGACAAAGCTTATTGCGAGGACGGTATTTCCCTTCTGAAAAATTTTTACCGGCTGAACCAGCCTTGGAATTTCAACGCACTCGAATTGGAATCCAGATTCGAAGTTTTAGTATCCGAACAAGAAAACGAAGAAAAGCACGTTTTAACCGGCATTATCGACCGGATTGATAAAATATCAAATACCGATATTTTTGAGATTATCGACTATAAAACATCGCGCAGAATGCCCTCGCAGGAAAATCTCGACAAAGACCTTCAGATGTCAATTTACCACTTGGGTATTTCCCGCAGATGGCCGCATATCAAGCCGGAAAATATAAAATTAAGTTTATATTTTTTAAAACACGGAGAAAAAATAACCACCAGCCGTTCTAAAGAAGACTTGGAAAAAACGAAAGATTTTGTCATTGAACTTATTAATGAAATTAAAAAACGCATTGAGAATAATTATGATTTTCCGCCACATCCCTCCCCTCTTTGCGATTGGTGCGGCTATCGGCCAAGATGCCCGATGTGGAAACATTTGTATCAAAGTAAGGCAAAAGAAATTCCGGGTCAAAAAGAAATAGAAAAGATCATAAAAGAATATTTCGATTTGAAAAGCCAAAATCAAAAAAATAGCAAGCGCCTAACTGAACTGCAGTCATCCATTTATGAATTTATGGCTCACGAGAATGTGGAAAGAGTTTTTGGCGAAAATTGTTATCTGACTAAAACATTACAGGAACGTTTTATTTATGATATGAAAAAAATAAAAGAGATTTTGGAGGAAATTGGCAAATGGGACGAGGTCGCCAAAAAAAAGCAGTTCTCCATTCTCAAGGCTACAAAGAAAAAACCCGGAGCGTAAAACCTACAGCCCTTTGCAGTTGGCGGCCGGGGCGTAGCCGGCAGTTTCGGCTTCTTCTTTGGTAGAAAACCAAACCTTATTTTCTTCTTTGATTCTGGAAACCCCTGAACACCAGGGATAATAATATTTTGCGCCATTTTTACTGGCCACGAAAAGTTTTTCCGTATTTAAAATACCATTCTCTCCTATTGCGGTTTTCCTTTCTATTGTAATAGGCGTTTTATTTTCTCTTAGTTCCGCCAATTTATACAAACCAAAAGATGTAAGCGTAACCAAAATAATAATCACGACAATAATCAGGTCGTTTTCAAACGGCTTTATCCGAGTCTTGACTTTTTTAACCTCGCTTGATAGATTAAACATATTATTGTTAATTATGGCTACCCTGCCAACGCCCGTAAACAAAAATGGCACATACTAAATCCGGAGGTACAACTAAAAATGTCCGCGACTCCCAACCTAAATTTTTAGGAGTGAAACTTTTTGCCGGCCAAATTGCGCAACCCGGCTCTATTTTAGTGCGCCAGCGGGGAAACAGGATACTTCCCGGTAAAAATGTCCGTCGCGGCAGAGACGATACGCTTTATTCCGCCATCCACGGTATAGTAAAATTTTCCACAAAACGCAAAACAAATTTCGACGGTAAAAATAAAACTTTGCCTTTAATCAGCGTGCGGCAAATTTAATTTTCTTTTACTTTAATCTCTATCATAAAAGACGCTTTACTGTCCCCTTTTTGAATTGTAATTTCGTGTCGTCCTATTTCTTTAATCGGCTTTTCGAGCTGAATATAGTCGGGGGAAATTTCTCCTTTTAATTTTTCTTCAAGAAGTCCGGCGATTTCTTTCACATCGACACCGTCAAATAGATGCCCTTTTTCATTCGCCTTTCTTTCAATCACAATAACGGAATCTTTCAAACTTTCAAGCGATTTGCCGAATAAATCTTCATGAAGGGCTCTTTTCTGAATTTCCTGCTTCTGTTTTAGCTCGGCGTCTTTTAATGCATTTGGCGTTGCCAGAATGGCTAAATTGCGCGCTAAAAGATAGTTGCGGCCATAACCGCCCTTTTCTTGTTTTACTTCCCATTTTTTCCCGACGCCGGGAACATCCTGTAATAAAATGATTTTCATAATTTTACGGTTTGAGCGCTAATGTTTTTAATACTTCCAGAGCTTTTTGCATTTGAGGATCATACCCTGCTTCGAGATCTTTTTCGGCTACTTCAACCGATATGTCGGGATTCAAACCTTTTTCGGAAATTGACCTGCCGCTGGGAGTAAGCCAGCGGGCAACGGTTATTTTGAAAGAAGTTTTGTCGGTAATGGGAACTAATTCCTGAACCGATCCTTTGCCGAAAGTTTTTTGCCCTATCAATGTGGCGACTTTATGATCCTGCAGCGCTCCGGCAAGAATTTCCGCGGCTGACGCGCTTCCTTGGTCGACTAAAATCACAAAGGGAAGATTTTTAAAAATATCGTAACCCCTGCTCCTGTAATCTTCTCGCTTATTATTTCCGAAGTCTTCAATCGCGATTATTTTTCCGGCCGGCAAAAACCAACTGGCAATATCAACGCTTGCTTCCAAATATCCTCCGGCGTTTCCGCGCAAATCAAGAATCAATTTATTGCTTCCCGACTCTATCATTTTTCTCAGCGCGTTTCTGAAATAACCGGGGGAATTTTCCGAAAAATTATACAATCTTATTATAAAAATTCCGTCTTCCCTTTTTTCCGTATCTACAACGGGAATATTTATTACATCGCGGATAAGTTTGATATCGCGCGATTGTTTTTCTCCTTCACGGAAAATATTGATGGTAACAGGCGTTCCCCTCTCCCCTCTTATGAGAAAAACTGCTTCGTCAACGGTCATATCGGCCGTTGACGTGCCGTTAATTTTCAAAATTTTGTCGCCCGTTTTCAGTCCGGCGCGATAAGCCGGCGTGTCTTTCAGCGGCGTAATAATGGTCAGGGTTTTATCTCGCATTCCTATTTCCATGCCAACACCCGAGAATTCTCCTTTCACGCTGGTTGTAAAAAGCTCGGCTTCTTCAGGCGGAAAAAAGACGCTATAGGGATCATCTAAGGACTTCGCCAGGCCTTCAATCGTACCCCAAATCATTTTTTGGCGATCCAAATCTCCGCGGCCCACATATTTTGTTTCAATAGCGTTCCACGCGGCCCAAAATGGCGCAAAATCAATTTGCTGCGCGGATTGTATCGCAGATTCTTTATTAAACAATGCCGTCACTTTCTGAATTGCCGGCCGGTTGGCGTAACCCAAATAAACGCCCGCTATAAAAATAGCCGTAAGAAGCGCCGTAATTATTCCCCAAAATATTGTTTTTTTAACAGGTCCGGGCAACATATGTTCCATTATCGCAAAAACAATTCGAGAGGTCAACACCATTTTTATTTAATTTAAAATACCCATTCGTCAACAACTAATGAACATTTTTGGCGCTTTGAATGAAGTTTTTTATAATGATATACTTTTTGTGTATATGGACCTTAGATTATACAATACCCTCACCCGTAAAAAAGAAATTTTCAGGCCGCTGAAAAACAAGCAAGTGGGAATTTATACCTGCGGACCGACTGTTTATTGGTACCAGCATATCGGAAATTTAAGAAGTTATATTTTCCCCGATATTTTAAAAAGAGTTCTGTCTCTTAATGGATTCAAAATTAAACATGTGATGAATATAACTGATGTTGGGCAATTGACCAGTAATGCGGACGAAGGAGAAGATAAAATAGAAAAAGCGGCCGCAGAAGAAGGGAAAAAAGCTAAAGATATCGCAGATTATTATTGGCAAATTTTCCGCGATGACTTTAAAAAACTGAATATAATCGAGCCTGATATTTGGACAAAAGCTACTGAACATATAAAAGAGCAAATCGAATTGATAAAAAAGCTTGAAGAAAAAGGATATACATACAAGACCGATGACGGAATTTATTTTGATACCGGCAAGTTCAAAGATTACGCCAAATTAGCGAAACTGCAAATAGAAGGACTTGAAGCCGGCAAGAGAACGGAAATGCGGGACAAAAAAAATAAAACTGATTTCGCTTTATGGAAATTTTCCGACAAACCGGGAAAGCGTCAGCAGGAATGGCAAAGTCCATGGGGATTGGGATTTCCTGGATGGCACATTGAATGTTCGGCAATGTCGATGAAATATCTCGGAGATAGTTTCGATATTCATACCGGAGGGATTGACCATATTCCGATTCATCATACAAACGAAATCGCGCAAAGCGAAGCCGCAACCGGAAAAAAATTCGTGAACTTTTGGATGCACGGAGCCTTCCTTGTTTTTAAGGGAAAAAAAATTTCGAAATCGAAAGGAGGTTTATATACTATAGCGGAACTTGAAGAAAAAGGATTTTCTCCTCTTGCTTTCAGATATTTTACTCTCACGGCGCATTACCGCGCGTCTTTGGATTTTTCTTTGGAAAATCTGGGAGCGGCGCAGAATGCCCTGGAAAATTTAAAACAAACTATTCTGGAGTTGAAAAACGATAATGAGACCGGAGCTGATCCTGCGATGACTCGTCAAATGGAAGAAAAATTTTTAGAAGCCGTAAACGACGATTTAAATATGCCAAAAGCGCTGGCAATTTTATGGGAAGTAGCCCGGCATAAAAAATTACCTTACTTCCAAAAACGCGAATTAATATTGAAATTTGACGAAATTTTCGGTTTAGGGTTGAAAGAAATCAAGGCATCTTCTGTCCCAACCGAAATAATTTCTTTAGTAGAACAACGCAAAATTTTGCGTAAAGAAAAAAAATGGCAGGAAGCCGATGAAATCCGTCAAAAACTTGAAAAAATCGGCTGGATGATTAAAGATAACAATACGGGAACAGAAATTACAAAAATAAAGCAGGATAATCCATAAATGCCGGGGAAAAAAATAAATACAACGTCATTTCTTCGCATGCCTCCTCAAGACCTTGAAGCGGAAATGTCGGCTTTGGGAGCAATTATGCTCGACGGAAACGTCATGCTTCAGGTTGCGGATCTTCTGATTCCCAACGATTTTTATCGCGAAAATCATAATTGGATATACGGCGCCATGTATGATTTATTCAATCAGCACGCGCCCATTGATGTGCTGTCTGTAGCGAGCCGATTAAAAGAAAAACAGCAACTTGACCAAGTGGGCGGCAACACTTATCTCGCTGAACTTATCAATGGCGTGCCCAGCGCGTCTAACGCGAAATATTACGCGGAGATAGTCCGGAAAAAAAGCATATTAAGGCATCTGATAGAAGCCGCGAACCATATTAATCAATTAGGATTTAAGGAAGAAGAAGATTTGGATTTTCTTTTGGACGAAGCCGAACAAAGTATTTTCAAAATAGCCCGTCTCTCTCTGCGACAAAATTTTCTCAATATTAAAGTGGCGCTCGACGAGGCATGGGAACGTCTTGAAAAAGTTCATAAATCCGGCGACGTTCTGCGCGGCGTTCCGACGGGATTCCCCGATATAGACCGTTTATTATCCGGATTGCAAAAATCGGATTTTATAGTTTTAGCGGGAAGACCTTCTTTTGGAAAAACCAGTCTTGCTCTAGATATAGCCCGTCACGCTTCCTGTAATTGCAATATTCCGGTAGGAATTTTCAGTTTGGAAATGTCGTCGCAGCAATTAGTTGATCGGCTCTTGGCGGCGGAAGCTGAAGTGGATTCTTGGGAACTTAGAAACGGAAAATTAACCAATAAAGAAGATTTTTCTCGTCTTCAAAAAGCGCTCGGAAAACTTTCCAAAGCCCCTCTTTTCATTGAAGACGCGCCTTCTTTGAATGTTTTGCAAATACGCGCGATGGCGCGCCGTCTCCAAACAGAAGCCGAACGCCAATACAAAGGCGGTTTAGGGCTTCTGATTATAGATTATATCCAGCTGATTACTCCGCGCCGCGAGATAGATAATCCGGTCCAGCAAATGACGGAAATTTCCCGTTCTCTCAAATCTCTTGCCAGGGAGCTGGGTGTGCCGATCTTGGCTTTATCGCAATTAAGCCGCGCGGTTGAACAACGCAACCCTCCTATTCCCCGGCTTTCCGATTTGCGAGAAAGCGGCGCCATTGAACAGGATGCCGACGTGGTTATGTTTATTCATAGAGAAGACAAGTATAAAGATAACACCAACCCCGACAGAAAAAATGTCGCCGAAATTCATATCGCAAAACACAGAAACGGCCCGATAGGAAAAATCGACTTGTACTTCAATGAAAAAAAGGTCACTTTTGTTTCTGTCTCAAGTCAAAATTTCAATGTCTTCTAATACAATTCAGAAATTAAGAGAATACTTTGAACATTTTCCCGGTATCGGGCCCCGCCAAGCTCAGCGTTTTGTTTATTGGCTTCTCAATCAGGAACCGGATTTTGTTAAAAACCTTGGCGAATTACTTTTGGCGCTACGAAGCGACACGAAACAATGCAATCAGTGCTTCCGCTTTTTCACTTCTTCGGAATGCCGGTTTTGCAATAACATAAACCGCGACAAATCCCGCATTTTAGTCGTAGAAAAAGACACTGATATGGAAAATATCGAAAAAGCCGGGGTTTACAATAGCCTCTATTTTGTTTTGGGAGATATTATTCCATTCGGACAAACAATTCCAAAAAACATTCGCCTTAAAGAACTGTTCGGCCGAATAGAGCATGATTCTCAAAAAGAACTTAAAGAGATTATTTTGGCATTCAGCGCTACTGCTGAAGGAGATAACACGTGCCGTTATCTTGAAAAAATTCTTGATCCTTTGGTTAAAAAATATTCCATAAAAATCAATAGATTTGGGCGTGGCATTTCAACTGGCGCGGAACTGGAATATCTAGACAAAGATACCCTAAAAAACGCATTAGAAAACAGGAAATAAAAAATAAAAATAAAGTATATAAATCAACCGATCGGAGAAAATATACACTTTTGATTTTTGGGATATCGTCTTGTGGAATATTTTGTGGGATATCCGATATCCCACATCTCTAAAATTCGCCGATTTTAACCTCGCTGTAAATTTGGCGATGGCCTTTTCGCCTCTGCTGGCGTGTTTTGGAATGATATCTTAGATGCGTAATTTTTTTAAATCTCCCCTCTTTCAATAATTTCCCGCCGATTTTTACGGTCTTCAAATAGGGATTGCCGAGTTTTATTTCGCCCTCCTTAACTAAAAGAAGCACCTTTTCAAAATAAACAGTATCCCCCTTTTTGGGCTTTTCAATCCTTTCAATGCGAATAACGTCGCCGGGTTTTATCAAATATTGTTTCCCGCCAGTTTCTATTACCGCGAATGATTTTGATTGATGAATCGGCTTAGCAATAGTCGATTTTTCTTTTTTTGTTTTCAGCGCCATATCTACCTATTTTATACAAACTCAAAATAAATGCAAGAAGGGTAAAAAACTTCACAAGGATTCACAAGGATTTAGAGTTAAAGCAAATGTATACGATCGTTTACATTTGCTATATCTTCCTATCTCAACTTCCAGTCAATTGGATTAATCTAAACCAAATTGAAATACTGCTTCAAATGTAATTCATTATCAAGCGAATCGGCCACAATGAATCTGACAAATTTTCTGATATCATAAAATTCTATGAGATAATTTATCTCATCTTCGCAGTCATACGGATGAACAAAAACGCTTTTTTGAAATTCATAAAATCCTAACTGTTTAAGATGATTACGCAGGGCATCTCTAACTTTTCTTCTATATTCAGGAATATCAAAAAGCGCAATTCGCCACTTTTTGTCCCATTTTATCGGTTTTTTAATTTCCATCTCATCCAGTTGATAGGTTAAGGCTTTCTTCTTACCATTTTCAGAAAGAACGATAGTGATGGAACCGTCTTTATTTTGTCTTTCGGTAATCAATTTTGATTCGTATAAACTTTTGATGGCGCGTCTTAAGGATTGCTTGTCAATTTCCTGCCACTCCTTAGATATGCCTTTCAAAATCTGAAAATACGCGCGGGGAGAACTAGAAAGACTTAAAGCTAAACCGCCCAATAAAAGTAAGCATATTTTTCTTTGTATAACTCCGGGGCCTCTTCTCGGCATATAGTTTAACTTATTATTTATAATTCGTAGTCTGTAAGTGTCTGTAAGTCCGACTATAGTCCAAAAAGGCAAATTTAGCAAATGTCAACGATCGTAAACAAATGCTAAAAATTGAACTTTTGTTAAATTCCTCTCTGAGATTTAATTCTGATTTGACTTCGGGAATTTTAATTCCGGAAATCTAATTTAAAATAAAAAAGGCGACCTTGATAAAACTTATGGTCGCCTTAATTTTTCAGAAAAGTTTTTGGGCTATTTTCCGGACTTCCAATTTCCAATCTGGATCTGCCGTATTAATATCAGCAAAAACAGCGCACGGAGGATTTTTGATTATCCATCTACCTCCATTTTTATTTTCCCAGCGATAATGATGCGGTAATCGGCGTATCATCTCGCGTAATTTAACAACCGCGGCTTTTTCCTGTTTGTTCCCTTGCCACGACGTTTTTGCTTCACCGAAAAACTCATCATACGCTCCAGTCATATTCCTGCCGATCATTGTGTCAAGAGTAAAACCCGGTATTCCTGGTTGGCCGCCATCTTCGGAATATGTGCAGATAAAAACAAGTTTTATTCCTTTTATTCCCGCGCTTTTTGCTTTCGCGCGCAAACTTGCGCGCTTTTTCGCGTCAATATGGTCGGAATCCATCACTACATTTCCGCCTTTTTTAATAATCTCCAGAGCGGCATTTTCGGCGATTTTACGCGTTCCTTCGTATTTCTCCCCTTCTTTGCGGAGTAAAACGCGAATTTCATCACCTTCAATGATATTCGCTCCTATTAAACCCGCCAGCTTTCTGGCAACTGAACTTTTTCCGGAGCCAACAAGCCCAATCATTGCTACGACAACCGGATTTTTTGTTTTGCGTTTTGCGACTTTCAGGCTTGCCAAAAAGGTATTCTGAGCTTTTTTTTCTTTTGCTGTTAATTTTTCTTTTTTGTGCACCATATATTTTATAATACTCGGGAGTAAAAACTCTGTCAATCTGTTTACCATCTGAAAATCCTCCTTTCTTTTTATTTTTCAAATCTGAAAAGATGTTATCATATTTCTTCTGGTTTGTCAATAGCTAATGGTTCTGAATCAATCCCCTCGCCCGTGATTCGCAAAACATCTTTGTCTATTTTCTGAAATTCTTTATACGAGCTGTTGTATGAATTAACCACGGTGCCCAAATTATTCCCGAGTTTTTTAAGAAATTGCTCGTACGACATTAAATGTTTTCCCAAATCCTCCACCTTTTTGCGGATTTTTTTTGCAGATTCTTCAATTTGCAAAGCGCGCAAACCCTGCAAAACGGTCTGCAAATAGGCTAAAAATGATGTCGGCGAAACAATAATGACGCGCCTTTCTTTAAAAGCATATTCGATCATGTCTTTCGTATTGGTTTTAATCGCGCCGACCTGATTCACGAGCAAATCGTAATAAATCGCTTCCGCGGGAATAAACATAAAAGCGAAATCCATAGTATCTTCCGACGGCCTTATGTATTTTGAAGTTTCGTCTATGCGATTTTTGAGGTCCGCTTTAAAAGCTTTTTCCAATTTTTCTTTTTCCAAAGGATCGCGTTCTCCCAAAATCCTGTTGTAATTTTCCAAGGAAAATTTTGAATCAATCGGAATGATTTTATCTTTAACAAAAACAACCGCATCGACAATTTCTCCGTCTTTGAATTTATACTGCATTTGATAACTCTTCGGAGGCAAAACGTTTTTCAAAACGCTTTCAAGATAATATTCTCCGAGCACTCCGCGCTGTTTGGGATTTTTTAAAATATCCTGGAGGCCTTGAAGCTGGTCAGCGAAACCCACAACTTGTTTTTGCCCCTCCCCCACTTTTACCAATTCCTGCGTAATTTCTTTTATAAGCCTTGTCGTATGCCCGGATTGTTCCTGCATAGCCCGATTTGATTCTCCCAGTTTCATATCAAGCGTTCCGCGAATTTCCTTAAGTTGTTCCTGAAGCATCAGCATTGCCTTATCTTCTCCCTCGCCTTTTTTCCTCTGCCCCAGAAAACGGATAAAGAAAAATGGGAGCAGTCCGACAACCATTCCTCCCAAAATTGCCAAAATTATATAAATTAATTGCGACATGATTTATTAATTATGCCTTATTTTAATAAAATTTCCACTATCACAAAAGCGATGTATAGCAAAAATAGGAAAATCCCTTCTTTTTTGGTAATCTTTCTGTCGGTGCGGATAAAAATAAGGAAAAATAGAGATATAAGCAGAAGGAAAAACCGCGCCACGGCAAAAGGCGAAAAATCAACGATTTGAATCGGAGCAATCAACGCGACAGTGCCCAAAACCAAAGTGGAAATAATAATCACCGAACCCATCAAATTGCCCAAAGCCATCCAGGCTTGGCCAGCCCTTATCGCAGCAATGGAAAATTGTATTTCCGGAAGACAATTTCCCAAGCCAATAATTAAAAGCCCTATGAAAAAGGGGGAAACGTCAAGTTTCTGGGAAAAAATGACGGCTAATCTGACAATTATTTCGGAACTTAGAAGAAGCAAAAGCAAACCAGCCGTTAATTTTCCGATATTTTTCAAAATTGATTTTAAATTTTTTGCCGCCTGAAAAGGGGTCGGTTCTTGTTCGGTCGCGCTGTCGTAAATTTTGACAAATCTTTCCCTCTTGGCAAAAAGCCACCGAATATAAAGAAAAAAGGCCGCCAGCAAAATTAAGCCGTCAGTTCTTGAAAGATTGCCGTCTAAAATCAAAACTAAAGGCAAAAGCGCGACGCCAATGGTAAAAAGAGAGGATGATTGAACTGTTTTGCTTTCAACTCTAATGCCTCTGGCGATAAAAACCACGAGCGCCAAAGCCAAAGTCAAATCAACCACATTCCCGCCAAGGACGTCACCGAGGGAGAGTTGGGGAATTTTATGAAAAGCCGAGGAAATGCCTACAAAAAGATTAGGGATTGAAGTCCCGAAAGCAATAAAAATAAAAGCCACCGTAAATTCCCGCCAGCCAAGATATCTGGCTATTCTTGCAAGCGCGGAAACCATCCATTTGCCGGATATCGCCAGAAGAAAACAGGATAATACAAAAATAAAAATATAAAACCAGATCATGATATATAAATTAAAATTATAACTTGATTCAAACTCTTAATAATTTCCGGGTTTTTGGACAGTATTTAGTTTAAATTATAGCGCTTACGGGAATCGAACCCGTGTTCCAGCGTTGAGAACGCTGTGTCCTTGGCCACTAGACGAAAGCGCCATATGCGGTTTGTGTAAAATCGCGCATATGCGGAATTTTACACAAATTCTTACTTCTTCCCCCACTCTTTTTCCTGGCGGACAAGCAATTTTTCTTTATCTTCCGGATGAGCCATTGTCTCTTCTGTGATTTTTTCCATCCGCATCCCCTGCGAGCCTTTAATAAGAATTAAATCTCCTTCTTTCATTATTTCCTGCAGTACTCTGCCGGCTTCTTGAGAAGTCGAAAATTCAAAAATATTATCGGAGCTAAAACCCTGCGATTTAGCCTCTTCGCCGATGAATTTCGCGCGAAGTCCGACCGCAAAAATAATATTCGCAACCTTTATCACTCTGTCGGCAATCGCCTTATGCGCTTCAACCGTATATTTGCCTAATTCCAGCATATCGCCTAAAACCGCGATTTTCCTGCCGGTTGCCGGTAATTCCTCCAGGGTATCTAAGGCGGCGTGAACGGCCTTAGGAGAAGCGTTATACGTATCATCAAGGATATACGTATTTTTAATACCCTCTATCAATCTAAGGCGTCCTGGAGGCGCCTTATATTGAGATAAAGACTCGCTGATATCGATAAGGTTGAAATCCTGGCTCAAGCCAACCCCTAAAGCGGCCAAAGCGGAATAAGCGAGGTGTTTGCCGAAAGCGCCGAAAATTCTGACAGGCACGCTGCTTCCCTTATAATCCACTTTGAATGTTATACCTTCCGGAATCTCTTTCTCTCCTTCTTTGCGAAAAGTAATGTGATAATTTGATGCCCGTAAATCATTTTCTTCATTGAAACCGAAAGAAATTATTTTTGCCTGAATTTTAGATTTTGCCTCGCAAAGAGTTTTATCATCGCCGTTTAAAATAACGAAATGTTTTTGGTCGAATCCTTGAATCAATTTCATTTTTTCCTGAACCAACGATTCAGGGCCGGCAAAAAATTCGACATGGGGCGGAATTTCCGCAAAAGCGGTGAAAACAGCAATGTCGGGATTTATCCAAGCTGCAAATCTTTGCATATTTTTTGGTCTCTCAACTCCCATTTCCAAAATAAGCCAGTTTGGATATTGCATTTTTTTCGGTGTCGCCAAAAGCTTAACGCCTTTTAAAATATTACCGAACCAAATAAAAGGATTCAACCAGCCGGTTTCAACTCCCAAAACAACAAGAGGCACGCCAAGTTCGCTGTTATAACTTTTGGTACTTTTTCGCGCAAAAAATTTTTGGCCCAAAACCGTCGCAATCGCGTCTTTAGCGGAAGTTTTCCCGACGCTACCGGTAACAGCGACGATTTTCGGCTTGTATCTTTTCAGTATCAGTTTTGCTTCAAGGGTAATGATAACAGCTATTAAATTTTTGAGGATTTTTTTAATCATATCAGCGATCAGGCGCTATTGTGTAATAATTTAATAAAAATTTTGTAATATCCATGAAAGGCGGCGTCAAAGAATGAGAAGCATATTGCACGCCTTGCGGCTTTTTGAGATACAAAAATATCAAAAATTTGGCGTCAAAAGCGGGAGCGTAGCCGATAAAAGTGTGCAAATAATCATCGGAATAACCTTTCTGGTTTTCGAAAGGCATCATGGCAGTGCCAGTTTTTGCGGCAATACTGTAATGCGCCATTTTCACGGTGCCTCCTAAAAGCGCTTTATCTACGACTTTTACCAGCATTCTCGTTATTTCTTCGCTTGTTTCATTTTTAATTACCTGTCGCTTGATTATAGGCTTATTTTCAGCTTTTTCAACTATATATGGTTGCACAAGAAAACCGCCGTTTGCAAGAGCGGAAAAAGCAGCGGCAAATCCAAGAGGGGTTACGGCTATACCATGGCCGTAAGAAGCCGTGGCATATTCGATTTCGCGGGGACTATTTAAGCTTTTTATATCTCCATTAATTTCGTCAGGAAGCTCAATATTGGTTTTTTCTCCTAAACCAAAATCGGACATATAATTGCGGAAGTTTTCTTTTCCCAGTTGCCGCATGGCAAAAACCGCGCCCGTGTTTAAAGATTGCTCTAAAACCGTTTGTATATCAACCTTCCCTCGTACTTTGACTTCATAATTTTCAATACGCATATTATCTATCACGAGATAACCGTTGTCATAATATGTTGATTGACTGGTAATGCTTCCATTATCAAGCGCGGAGGAAATAGTAAGGGGCTTCATGACGGAACCCATTTCGAATCTGTTGGAAACAAGAGGATTTAAAAACAAGGCGGGTTTTTCAATTTTGTTGTAAAAATTAGGATCAAAATCCGGCTTTGCGGCCATCGCTAATATTTTTCCCGTTTTGGGATCGAGAATTATTCCTCCGGCGCCCTCGGCAGAATATTGTATGACAACTTTTTCAAGCGCTTTTTCCAGATATCCCTGAACGCTCGGCTCGATAGTTAAAATCACTTCTTTTTTATCTTCTAGGTTATTCAAAAATAGTTCGCGGCTTAGGCCAAGAAATGATTCGGCAAAAGAATTTCCGGTTGAAAGTTCGCCTGTTCCCCTTAAATAATCCTCATAGGATTTTTCTATGCCGTATTGGCCGACGCGATCATTATTTTGATACCCGACAAAGCCTAAAATATGAGAAGCTAAATTTCCGCCGGGATAAAAACGCCACTGCTCGGGAACAACATTAACTCCTTCAATGGCAAGTTTATTAATTGCCTTGGCTTTATCGGGATCCAAATAATGAGCTATTTCTTCATAAATATCGTTCTCTTTTTTCGCCCGCTTCAAAAAATCATCTCGGTCAACGGGAATAATAGCCGATATTTTATCGTAGATATCTTCGCTATTTTTTAGAACGCCGGGATTAATAACGAGCTTATAGCCCTCTTTTATCACTGCGGCGGAAACTATTTTGCCGTCCTTTTCCCGAAAATAAATAATTCCCCGATTAGCAATTGGGGATTTAATTTGGGAAGCCGTATATTGACGTTCCGCTTTTTCGCGATAATAATCGGAATTTACGATTTGCAGGTCAAATAAGCGGTAAATAAGAACGCCGGCGATAAAAAAAAGTAAGATGCCGATAATGCGAATCCGGTCTGAAAAATCATCTAATCGCTTTATCATAGCCGCCGCTTTGAGCCACTGGAGTCTGTTTTGAAACGTAACTCAGCGAATTTCCGCTTACAAATCCCAGAGAATAAGCATATTCTAAATTGAATATTGAAAGAATATCAAGATAGTTTTTTTCAAGCGCTTGATATTCTCTTTTAATGACTTGAAGATTTTGAAAGTTTTGATTTCGGTTTACCGTCTCCATAACCATAGCGCTTACGCAATAAAGGTAAAATACGCCGATAAATATGATGGCGCAAATAAGTGAGCCGAATAAGCCTATTCGATGTCTTCCCCATGCTTCTCTTTTTATATAATTAACCATAGTATTATATTATTTTCAGCTTAACTGCCGCCCTTAGTTTGGCGCTGCGGGAACGGGGGTTTAAATAAATTTCTTCTTCAGTCGCCGTAATCGGTTTAGGAGTTTTAATGTCCGCTTCCCCTTTTTGTTTTTTGCTTTTCAAAAAATTTTTGGCAATGCGGTCTTCCAGGGAATGGAAAGAAATAATAACCAGACGCGAACCCGGAATCAGGAATTGCCACGCCTTTTCAAAACTTTCTGATATTGCTTCCAATTCATTGTTAACCGCTATGCGTAAAGCCTGAAAAGTTTTTGTCGCCGGATGAATGCGGTGAAAGGGACGATATGGAACGCTTTGCTTAACCAACGCCGCAAGTTCGAAAGTGCTTTGAAACGGCTTCTTTTCTCTTCTTCTGACGATATTTCTGGCAATACGCCTGGAATATCTCTCTTCTCCATAATGAAACAGGATGTCGGCAATTTCTTTTTCCGGCCAAGTATTGATAATTTCTTTGGCAGTAAGATCTCCGGGCTCAATCGGGAATTTATAGGTCATGAGCAGCGGCTCATCTTTTAGAAAAGTAAATCCTCTCTTCGATTCTTCCAGTTGCAAAGAGCTCATTCCAAGATCATACAGGGCTCCATCTAACGCATTGATATTTAAAGGTTTCAAAAGTTTATCTATATCTCTGAAATTTCCGTTTATCAGAATATTGCTGTTTTTTAATTCTGGGTACTGGTTTTCTATTTTCGAACTTAGCTTTTCAAGAATATTGTTATCTTGCTCAATGCCTATCAGTTTTCCGTCGGGCAGAATTTTTTTCGCTATTGCGATCGCGTGCCCTCCCCCATCAACCGTAGCGTCCAAAATAATATTCCCCGGCTTCGGATCCAAAAACTTTATAACTTCATTTAAAAGAACGGGAATATGGCTCATCGCGATTTAATATACACCCAATTCTCCCAGTTTTTCCGCCAGTACATCCGTTTGTTTTTCAACGCGCGTCTTATAATCATTCCACTTTTCTTCATTCCAGATTTCCAATCTTTTGTAGATACCGACGATTACAACCTTTTCTTTGAGATCGGCTAAAGTTTTCAAATATTCCGGGATTAAAATTCTTCCCAAAACATCGAGCTCGACATCTGTCGCTTTCGAAAAGAAATCGCGGACAAAGTTTCTGTTTTCGCTTTTGCCTGTCGGGAGTTTACTTAATTCTTCGGCAACTTTTTCCCACTCGGTTAGAGGATAAAGAACAAGACATTGATCAAGCCCTTTTGTAATTACAACTTTTTCTCCCAATTCTTTTCTAAATCTTGCCGGAATAGCCAGTCTTTTTTTAGGATCAATACGATGTATATGTTCTCCGATTAACATAATTATTAGTTATCCACATTATCCACAGATTTATCCACTTCTTACCACTTCAATTATATTGTAATCCACAATCACATACTGCGCAAACATACTTATCCACAATTAAGAATCCCCTCTTTTTCATAAAAAGAAGGGATTCTTGGCTTATATTAACTATATTTTATTCTATTACTTAAGTCTCATTGTTGGGAAAAAAATGATTTCTTTAATGTTGTGGGTATCTGTTAAAAGCATTGCCATACGATCAATTCCTATACCCACTCCGGCAGCGGGCGGCATTCCATATTCCATTGCCTCAATATAATCTTCATCGCTGGAATTTGCTTCTTTATCACCCAAAGCAGCTAATTTTTCTTGGGCCAAAAAGCGTTCTTTTTGCTCCAACGGATCATTCAGTTCGGAAAAACCGTTGGCTATTTCCAAACCGCCGATAATCAATTGGAAGCGATCCAATAAAAGCTCGCCTTCTATCTTTTTAGCCAAGGGTGAAGATTCTAAAGGGTAATTTATAACAAAAGTCGGCTGGATTATCTTAGGCCGGCAAATCTTTTTAAAAATATGGTCAAATATTTTCCATTGGGATTCTTTCGCGTCAACATCAATTCCGAATTGCCTTGCTTTCAGTAAAAGCTCGTCTTTTGAAATTTTTTCGGGATTTATAATAAAAGCGTGGCGCTTCAAAGTTTCATAGAATTGAATTACGGTAAATTTCCTGCTGCAGTTTATTTTTTGCTCCCGATATTCAATTATTTCTTTACCGCAAATTTTTTTCACAATTTTTCTGACTAAAGATTCTATGAAATCCCTTAATCCTTCTGCATTTTGATAAGCTTCATACAGCTCAAGTTCTGTAAATTCAGGATTATGAGTCGTATCAATCCCCTCGTTGCGGAAAAGCCTTCCTAATTCGTAAATTTTGGGCATTCCGCCTATTAAAAGTCTTTTCAGATACAATTCCGGAGCGATTCTTAAATATAAATCTATATCGAGCGAATTTTGGTGAGTAATAAATGGTTCCGC
Organism: Candidatus Tagabacteria bacterium CG_4_10_14_0_2_um_filter_40_13; assembly: GCA_002792165.1. Taxonomy (GTDB): domain Bacteria; phylum Patescibacteriota; class Minisyncoccia. Next base: position 22,372 of record PFNV01000040.1, on the reverse strand, counting down.
GTTGGCGCCGCCGGATAGGGGATGGAGAACCGGAGTTTCGACTTCAATAAAACCGTTAACATCCAGGAAAGATCTTATTTCGCCAATCATCTTTGAACGCAGAATAAATTTGTCTTTAATCTCTGCGTTCATCAGGATATCCAGATAACGTTTCCGGAAACGTTCTTCGACATCCTGAAGGCCGTGCCACTTTTCCGGCAAAGACCTTAAGCTTTTACCGAGAATTTTCCACGATAAAACTTGAATTGTTTTTTCTTTTTTCTTTGTTGCAAAAAGAACCCCCTTCCATTCGACAAAATCTCCGATATCGATTGTTTCTTCAAAGTGCGAAAAAAATTCTCCCAAAATATCTTTTTTCAGAAAAGCCTGAAAAACTCCGGAGCCGTCCGTAAAATCGCAAAATATGGAACCTCCGTGAGAACGAATAGCCAAAATTCTTCCCGCAAGAAATAAGGGCTTTTTTCTTCTGGTTAATTTTCCGAAATCTTTTATGACGCTTTCAACGGAAAAATCTCTGGAAGTTTTAACGGGAAAAGCATTAATACCCATTTCTTTCAAATGGTTTAATTTTTTGATTCTTTCTTGGCGAATTTCATCCAACATCTATTATAGTATAGTTTATTTCTCCGTTAGGCGTAATAGCCTTCACTTTTTCCCCTTTTTTTCTTCCTAAAAGAGCGGCGCCCAAAGGAGATTCGTGGGATATTTTACCCGTCAAAGAATCCGCTTCTTCCTTGCTGCCGACAAGAGAATAATGATCTATTGCGTCACTTCCTTCTTTTTTCAAAGAAACCAAAGAACCGAGGCGGACATATGTACCGCCGCTTTCTTTTGAAATAAGCACTGCTCGGCTCAAAATATCCTCGATTTCAGCAATACGACGCTCATTCTCTGATTGTTCTTCTTTGGCAATGTCGTATTCAGCGTTTTCCGAAAGATCGTCTTGCGCCAAGGCATTCTTAATTTTTTCTGAAAGTTCAAATCGCCGGATTTTTGTAAGCTCTTCAAGTTCTTTTTTCAACTTTTCCAACCCCTCCTGGCTCAAATATTCGGGATTATTAAATTGTGACTCCAATGTATTCATATTGTCGTTCAATTAACAGATTTCTCATTCTATTAGTTTAATCGGCAGACGTCAAATCCCGTTAGAAATTTTCTGTGGATATCAATAATAATTTTTTCATCGCATAATTATATAGTTGAATTTTTAACGGGACAAATATTGCGGGGTGTGGATAAGCATCCATTCCAAAAGCTGGCGACCGGCATAAACGCCGCCGATAAGGTTGGTTGGTTTTCCTCTTTCCAGCAGAATACTGAAAGCGATTCTAGGATTATTATATGGAAGAAATCCTATTAACCACGAATTGACTAACTTAGTCGCGTTAGATTCCAATTCAGCTGTGCCGGTTTTAGCGGCAACATCTATTCCCAAGCCGCTCAAACCTTGCGCAGTCCCCTCAAGAACCGCCAGCCGCATCCCTTCTTTAACGATCTTGAAATATTCCGGAGGAATAGCCAATGTTTTACCTCTTTTTGGCGTTTGGTCGCTCGAATCATCAATTACCACATAAGGTTGAAGGAGTAGACCATTATTCGCAACGGTAGCCGCATAAACAGCCGCTTGGATTGGCGTAATCTGAAAATCTCCCTGGCCTATGCTGGCATGATAAGTGTCGCCGATTCTCCAAATAGGATCTTTTGTATTAAGCGCCTTCGTGGCAGGACTCGGAATCATTCCTTCCTCTTCTCTATCTAAATCTATATTTGTTTTCGCGCCAAAGCCGAACAAATTTGCGTATTTATCAATTTTACTGATGCCTAAACCCTTTACGTCTTCATATCCTCCGCCGATCGTGTAAAAATAAACGTTTGAAGAAATCGCGAGCGCTCTTCTCATATCAACCCAACCGTGCGCTTTCCAATCCATAAACACGCTTTTTAATTCGGGAAAAAATGGGTTGGGTAGAGAAATACTGCCGGCGCTGAAAATTTGTTTTTCCGAACTGATGATTTTTTCCGTCAAAGCCGCCAAGGCAATCATCGGCTTAATAATGGAACCGGGCGGATACAAGCCGGAAATTGCGCGATTAAGAAAAGGTTTTTGTTTATTATTGATATATCCCTTTATAATATCTTCCGGTTCGCCTCGGGAAAGAATTTGGGAATTATATTCAGGATAACTCGTAAGAGCCAGTGTTTCTCCTGAATGGATATCCAGGATAACGCCCGCTCCTCCGCCAAAACCGCGTTCCCGAACAACGCTCCCTAAAATATTATAAAGATCGGATTGAAGCTCTGCGTCAATCGTAAGTTTAATGTTTTTTCCGTTTACCGGGGGCCTAAGCATGCTTTCGGATGCAACTTGATTTTTAGAATCCATTTCCACAAGCTTCACGCCTATTACACCCGCTAAAACATCTTCATATTTTTTCTCAATACCGTCCTTGCCCGCTATTTTATCCGCGGTTATTATTCCAATATATCCTAAAATATGTCCTAAGCCAGGCATTTCGGAATAGGATCTTATCACTTCTGTATTGCCGTTTTCCGTCAGAGAATCATTCCAAGCCAATTCTTTGCCGTTTCTGTCGTAAATAATACCGCGCGTTGAAGGAATGCTTAAAGCGCGCAAATAATTGGTTTCGCTTTTCGAAACATATATTTCGCCTTTTACAATTTCCAAGTATATTATTTGAGACAGGAGCAACCCTCCTAAAAAAAGAAAGCAAAAATTAATACTTGTGAATGTAGATTTGGCGATGGGTTTTTCCAAACGACCTTCGAATTGATATTTATCGAAACCGGGTATATTTTGGGAGTCGGCGAAAATTTCATCAGGATCAAGCGTACGATTGTTTAATCTCTTAGACATATAAAGTTATTTTGAAAATCATCCATAATAAAGCGATTGTAATTCCTCCGGCAAGGGCAACGAAAAAAGAGGAAAAAATATTTTGTTCCCTGGTAAAACGTTTTAAAAATTCTTCGATGACAAAAGCGGCAGTAAAGCTTACAATAAAAAACGTGAATAAAAATCCCGATTCGCCCCCAGGTAAACCGTAGACGGCGCCGAGCAGCAGTCCCGCAATAATCATTTCCCAAAACAAGGAAAATGATGCCGCAAATAATACGGCCAGCGCCGCAGTAACCGGCCACGGCGCGAAAATAGCACTTAAAATCAAAATGATAGAAGATAAAATTCTTAAAATCATAACGAATTATCGGGACAAAAGAAACACATGGCTTAAATATTGGATATTAACCGGCAGGCGGAAAATAAGTTTTTGGAAAGGATCCGCTTCCTGATGCTCTATTTTTTCGACGATTCCGATAAGCATCGGCTGTTTGCCTAAAGTAATTATGCGCTCGCCTACATCCGCTTTAATCGCGCGCGGAAGCATAATCTCAAAATTTTCTCCGCCGCGACCGATTGCAATAGCCGGAACTCCCGAAGATTCCAAAATAACGTTGGTTTCTTCGCCAAAAGATGAAATAAGTTTTATTTTACTCGTATCAGAAAACAAATCCGCCACATAACCCAATAAAACATTTCCGAAAGCCGAAACCTGCATCCCCTCCTTAACGCCATTATCGGAGCCGGAATCAATAATAAATATATCGTAGGGAGTTATTGACGGCCGAAAAATAATCGATGCCAGTAAAAAATTCTGCTTTTCCTCGGCTGAAAAAGCGTTTTTCAATATTACATTTTCTTTTTCCAGAATTTCACTGCGGATAATTTTTGTTTCCATCTCTATAATTTTTTCCCGCAGAATTTCATTTTCTTCCTGCAAGGACTTTTTTTCATAGAATTCTATTCTCAAATTTTGCCACCAGGGCCCAAAAACATTTTTTATTCCGAAAAACGGCCTAATAATGTACATAATTGGTTTGTCAATAATCCCGAAAGAAAAATCGCCAAAAACAATTACAATTAAAATAAGCGCGGTTAAAGCCCCGCTTAAAATCAATTTTCTGCTCTTTCTTCTATTAATATTGGGGCGGTATGTCGTTCTCATGTTCTATAAGTATTTCCCGGAAATTTTCTAAATTTTCGAGTATAAAACCCATACCTCTCGCGACGACAGTTAAAGGATCGTCTGCAAGGCGGACAGGAATTTTTGTTTCCTTGGTAAAATATTCGGGAAGACCTCTCAACTGAGAGCCGCCACCGACCAAAATAATACCCCTGTGCATGATATCCGAGATCAATTCCGGAGGCGTTTCCTCAATAACTTCTTTAATGGTATTCACCAAACTTCTGATAGATTTTGCCGTTGCCTCTCTGATATCGGCATCTGTTACCGTAATCTCGCGGGGAAGACCGGTTATAAGATCGCGGCCGCGAATAGTGGCTTCCATTATTTCCCCGCCATTTATAGCCACTGCCGAACCTATCGCAATCTTTACATCTTCGGCTGTTTTTTCCCCGATAAGAAGCTTAAATTCATCTCTTGCGTATTGGATAATATCCTGATCCCAACGATCGCCGGCTATGCGCAAACTTTTTGAAACCACTATGCCTTTCAAGGAAATAATCGCGATATCGGCCGTTCCTCCTCCTATATCTACGATGAGATTTCCTACCGGTTCATGAATAGGGCATTTAACGCCAACGGCGGCGGCCATCGGTTGTTCAACTATATAAACTTTTCGGGCGCCGGCATTTTTTGCGGCATCGCGCACGGCGCGCGTTTCCACTTCGGTAACGCCCGTTGGAATACCGATAACAATCGCCGGCCGCGCAAAAACTTTAACCGAACTTTTTTGAACTTTTCTTATAAAATAAGAAAGCATTTCTTCTGTCGTTTCAAAATCTGAAATTACGCCTTCAATAAGAGGGCGAATAACATTGATATGCGCGGGCGTGCGGCCAACCATATTTTTTGCTTCATTGCCGATTGCCACAATTTGACCGGTTTTCTGATTAACGGCAACAATTGACGGTTCATTAATAATAATCCCTTTGCCGGGAACATAAACAAGGGTATTTGCCGTACCCAAATCAATTCCTATGTCTTGAGAAAATAACCCGAAAAATTTATCCAACATATTTTATAAATTCCTCTTCGTTTATTAATTTTGTTTTCTCTTCATCTCTCTTTTTTAGTTCGATTTTATTTTCCTTCAGAGTTTTTTTGCTTATTACCGCTCGGTAAGGAATCCCTATTAAATCTGCATCCGCGAATTTTTCACCGGCAGTTTTTCCTTCACGTTCATCATACAATACCTCCACGCCTTTTGCCTGTAAATCTTGATAAAGTTTATCGGCCGTGTCTTTAATTTTTTTATCTTCCTTACCTTCTATGACAATCAAATGGACTTTAAAAGGGGCTATCGCCTCGGGCCAGATTATACCTTTGTCGTCGTGATGAACTTCGACAATCGCGCCAATTAGTCTGCTCGGACCGATACCGTAACAACCCATAATAATCGGCTTTTTAGAGCTGTTTTTGTCAATAAACATAGCTTTCATGGGATTGGAATATTTGGTGCCTAAAGTGAAAATATTGCCCACTTCGATAGTTTTGGTCTCTTCTAATGTCTTTCCGCATTCCGGGCATTTGTCACCTGTTTTTTTGCCGGCAATTTCCTTGTTTTGACTGAAATCGCCGTTGGGACAGAAGTAAACAATATCCTCGCCGGCGGGCGTGGCAACCTGAAATTCATGCGAATATTCTTTCGAAAAAATGCCACCCGAAGCTTCCGTCACCAAAACCTTGAGTCCGCAACGTTCGAATATCTTCACATAGGCCTTTTTGACCTTCTCGTAATATTCCTTTCTGTCTTCTTCGCTGGCATGAAAACTGTACATATCTTTCATTAGAAATTCTTTTGTGCGTAAAAGGCCGGACTTAACCCTTAATTCGTCGCGAAATTTTACCTGTATCTGATACAGATATAATGGAAGGTCTTTATATGAAAAGACATATTTTCTTGCAATATCGGTAATAACTTCTTCGTGCGTTGCGCCTAAAGCGAAATATTTTTCCTGCCGGTCCTGAAGTTTATACAAATAGTCCGCGGTTTGCCATCTTCCGGTTTCTTCCCAGATTTCTTTCGGATGAAGCGCCGGCATCAAAAGTTCCTGTCCGCCGATAACATTCATTTCTTCGCGGATTATATTTTCTATTTTTTTTAAAACCAAAAGACCTAGAGGCAAAAAAGAATAAATTCCCGCTCCCAGTTTTTGGATAAAACCGCCTCTCGTCAAAAGCTGGGCGTTAGCGGATGTATCATCCTTGGAAACATTTTTAAAAGTTTTTGTAAAAAGTTGCGATTGTTTCATTTAACTAGTTTTAAAATATCCCGATAAGTGATAATAAGCATCAATAAAATAAGCATAGCAAATCCTATATTATGCGCAATATTTGAGACTTTTTGACTTATCGGCTTTCCTTTGACAAATTCTATGGCCAAAAAAAGAAGACGCCCGCCATCAAGAGCCGGAAAAGGTATGATATTAATCAAAGCAAGATGTATCGAAAGCACGGCAACCAGCTGGAGAAAAAAGACAAAACCTGTTTGCGCCGCGCTGCCAAGCATTCCCGCTATCCCAACAGGTCCGGAAAGTTGCACTATCATTTTTCTTTCCGTGAAAAGATCGCCGAAAAAGGCAAAAAGCGCTTTTGAAATCATAACCGTTAATCTGATAGTTGATTTTAAACCTTCCCATACTGCCAAATGAAAAGGAAGTTTCATAATGCCAACTCTCTCCATCGCGATTCCCAAACTTCCTTTTCCTGCTTCGGGTTTGACTGAAGGAATTGCTTTGGCCGAAAATTCTTTTTTACCCCTTAAATAATCTATTGTGATTTCCGCGCCGGCATATTTTGCGATAAAATCCTGCACACTTTTTTCGTCAGAAACCTGAAGTATATCGTTGTCTTTTGATATAAAACGCAAAAGATAATCTCCTTCTTTCAAACCTGCCGCTTCGGCAGAAGTACCTTTTTGGACTTCAAGTATCATTACCCCTTTTTCGGTTAATGTTCCTCCGCTGATATTTCCCCCATTGACGCTGGCTGGCGTCCCAATTAAAAAACCTGCCGTTAAAACAGGCCATGCCAAAAGTAAATTAAAAAAAACTCCGGCTACAAGAATCAAGGCGCGGATATAAAGCGGTTGAGAACCGAAACTTTTTTTATCTTCGACTTCCCCTCCGTTTTCTCCGTGAATTCTCACAAACCCGCCCAAAGGTATCATATTCACAGAGTAAACCGTGTCGCCTTCTTCAGATTCTTTTTCCGATTCCTTCTCTTGTCTTGGACCCCATATAAAACGCCACCTTTTCTCCTTATTTATCCTTTGAACGCCCAGTAATCTTGGCGGAAAACCAAAGCCGAATTCTTCAACGCGCAAACCCGCTTTTTTCGCGAAAATAAAATGCCCAAATTCATGGGAAAGAACCAACACTGCTAAAACAGCAATAAATATAAGCACTGTCATGGCGCTTGAAATTCCGTTACTCGCCGCAAATGAAAGCAATCTTTCACTTGCGGCTCGCTAGGAATTATAAAAAATGTTATCATTGATAATTATCTAACCTTGAATTTCCTTTTCTTTCGCTAAAGCCATTTGTTCCAGTTCTTTCGTGATTAAGTCAATCATTTTCTGTAATTCATCTTTGCTTCTGAATTTGTCGTCTTCGCTGATTTTCCCTTCCCTCTCCTGATCTTGAATCGCGCGCCAGTATTCATCTCTCAATTGCCGCAAGGAAATTCTCGATTGCTCCAATTTTTCGGAAATTACTTTAAGAAGCGCTTTCCGGCGCTCCTGCGTTAATTCCGGAAAAATAATGCGAAGAGAATCTTTTTCGGCGACCGGCTGCAGACCCAAATTGGCGTATCGAATCTCCTGTTCTATCTGATGAATTAAAGCAATATCCCACGGCTTGAAGCGCAAGGTCCTCGCATCTTCCGTACTGATGGCACCGAGATGTTTGAGCGGCTGTTTCGCGCCGTAATAGTCTACGGAAATACCGTCTAAAAGCGCCGGCGAAGCGCGGCCGGTTCGAAGCAAGGAAAGCTCTTTTTGAAGCCAATCCTTAATTTCCGGCAATTTTCTTTTTAATGGCGATAAATAGTAGGGCATATAATATGTATTCTAACAATTATTTCGCGCTATCTCAATTGCGGCAAAATAAGGGCAAAATGTTCAATTATCATTTTCGGCAGTGAAACACGGTCAAAAAGAAAACGACGGTTGACCTGCAATTCCTCGAGCGAATAAAGAAGACTTTTAAAAATTTCGGGCGAATGTTCTTCTTTTATTTTCTCGCTGAGAATAATTTCCACTTCATTGAGAAATTCAAGCGCGTTTTTTTTGTCGGATGCGGCATTTTTTGCCAAAGTAAAGCGCTCAGCCGGATTTGTTATCAAAAATTTTTCGTAAAAATCTCGCCTTTCTTTACTTAACTCAAAACTTCCTTCTTCAAAAAGATTAACCAGTTTTGAGCGAACAACAACGGGTACATCTTCGAGAAAATCTGTCATAAAGAAAAAATAACAATCTTCGGGAGAATCTTCTATAATTTTTGAAAGGCCATTCACCGCTTCGTGGTCAAAAGAATTGATCCCCAGTAAAAACACTTTTCTTTCGGCGAGAATCGGTTTTATTGAAAGTTTTCTTTTTAAATCATTGCTCTGTTCCAATTTAAAAAAATCGAAAAATTTTTCGTAAAAATCGGGATGGGAGGCGAGGGCAGATTCTTTATAATTCAGCAAAATTGCGGCTGCCTTTCGGCCGGAAATCAACGATTTTTCACGGTCGCCAATCAGTAAATAACCGTGGCTAAAATGTCCGGTCTCGCAATGAGCTTTTAAAATTGGGTTCATACTTTAATTTTAACGTTTGGAAATGATGCCGCGCTTATAACCGTCTAAATGCTCCAAAGCAATGCCCGTTCCTTTTGCAACCGCAAAAAGCGGTTCCTCAACAAGATGAGCTCTTACGCCGGTCGATTGATACACTAATTCGCAAATATTTCTCAAAAGAGAGCCGCCGCCCGACATGCTTATGCCCCGGTCGATAATATCCGAAGAAAGTTCCGGCGGCGTTTCGTGCAAAACATTTTTGATTGCCTTCATAATATCCTTTAATTCTCCTTCAATCGCCTTCAATATTTCATTACTGGAAATCTCTGTGCTCCGAGGGAGGCCGGTCAGAAAATCGCGGCCTTTTATTCTATATTTCAATTCGTTTTCCAAAGGAACCGCAGAACCAACGGCAATCTTTATTTCTTCCGCCGTTTGGTCTCCAATGGCAAGATTAAAAGTTTTTTTGATATAATCGGCAATCGCCTGATCAATGGCGTTGCCGGCCACTTTCATCGAAGCGTCACAAACAATACCGCCAAGAGAAATTACGGCAATATCAGCTGTTCCACCGCCAATTTCAACAACCATGTGTCCGCGCGCTTCCTGTATCGGAATACCCGAACCGATGGCGGCTAAAATCGGTTCCTTAACCACGTAAGCGGATTTAGCGCCGGCTTTAACGGTAGCTTCAATAACTGCACGTCTTTCGGTTGAAGTAACGCTTGCGGGAACTGAAATCATAATTTCAGGCTTGAATAAATTCCACTTGCCGAGAGATTTTTTTATGAAAAACCGCATCATGCTTTCCGTAACGCGGTAATCGGCAATTACACCGTCTTTAAGAGGGCGATACGCGATAATTGTATCCGGTGTTTTTCCGATCATTGCTTTAGCTTCATTGCCAACGGCCAAAACTTTGTTTTCCGGAACCAAAACAGCCACTACCGATGGTTCGTTCAAAACAACTCCTCTGCCGGGCACAAAAACTAGCGAGTTTGCTGTTCCCAAATCTATTCCTAATTTTCTTACGAAAAAGTTCATATTCTTTTTATATCTGCGCCGACCATTTGAAGGCGCTCTTCGATATTTTCATATCCCCTATCGATATTATGAATATTATGTACGATTGATTCTCCTTTCGCAACTAATGCGGCAATGATAAAAGCTAAACCCGCTCTCAAATCAGGGCTCTCTATTTCGCGTCCCCTTAAAGGGGTGACTCCTGTAATAAAAGCACGGTGAGGATCACAGATCATCACGTCTGCTCCCATTCTAGATAATTCGCTCAAGTAATCCAAACGGCTCTCAAAAACAGTTTCAAAAATAAGGCTTCTGCCTGAAGCTTGGGTCAAAAACACTGCTAATGGAGATTGAAGATCCGTCGGAATACCCGGATATTCATGCGTTTTAACATTAATCGCATTTAATTGCGGGGACATTTTGATGCGAATACTATTTTCGGTTGTCTCGAAATTCACTCCGGCATTGTCGAATGTGCGAAGAAAAACCCTAAGATGATCAGGCTTACAATCAGTGATTTCAATATCCTTACCGCAAACTGCGGCTAAAATAGCAAAGCTTCCCGCTTCAATACGGTCAGGCGGCGTCTGGTAAGGCTCTTTGCTTTTCAATAAAGAATCGCGGCCTTTAATAACTATTGTATGCGATCCGGCTCCGCTTATATCCGCGCCGCCTGTATTTAAAAAATCGGCTAAAGCGACTATTTCCGGCTCGCAAGCAACATTATGTAAAATCGTTTTCCCGGGAACCAAGGTCGCAGTCATCATCAAAGTCTCGGTTGCGGTAACGCTCGGAATTTTAAAAACTATTTCCGCGCCAGCCAGCTTATCCGCGGAAATAACATATTGCCGGTCATGCATATCAATATCAGCTCCCATTTTTTTAAAACTTTCCAAAAAAATATCAATGGGCCGTTCACCGATAACGCATCCGCCGGGATGAGGAAAGATTACCTTTCCTTCTCTTGCAAGAATAGGACCGGTCAAAACTATTGAGGAACGAAAAGATTTTGCGATATCTCCGCAAAGATCCGTGCCTATAGCATCGGGTGAATTTAAAACAAAAGACTTTTCTTCAATCCGCTCGACTCCCACACCCAAATGCCTAAGAAGCTCATTCATATTCGCAATGTCTTGAATAAAAGGAACATTATCTACGCGAATCTCGTTGCCAAAAAGAAGCGAGGCGGCAAAAGTTTTAAGAACTGCGTTTTTCGCGCCTCTAACCGGTATTTTCCCCTCAAAGGCTCTTTGTCCTTCTAAACCTTGAATGATAAATTTTTCATTTTCCACCTTAATATTCTATGACCTATTGACCATCTTTTCAATTCTATCCACTATTGACAGATTCATGGCTTTATGATAACCTATCTTCGGAACAAAATACGCCTTGAAAAGGAGAAAAAATGAAAAGGTTGCTGCAGAATCTAACCCTTGAAATCTTTCTGTTTTCACTCGTTTTCTACGAGTACCTTTTTAAAATCCGCGGCAAATTAAGTAAATTAAAAAAACAGAAAGATTAAAACTGGCCGCTTTTTATTTAAACCGAAAGACCAATCCCGACTCTGAAAAGAACCGGGATTTTTGTTTTCTTAAAAACCTTGAATTTTTAACTATTTTCGGTAAAATAAAGCCATTATGACACTCCGAAAAAGACGCATAATTATAGCTTTTTTGTCTTTAACTTTTTTTATCTTGGCTCCGGCATTGCTTCTTTATACTCTCGGCTACAGAATAAACAGCCAATTCAAGTTCGGGCGGACCGGCGGATTATATATTGCCTCGCCGGTTACGGGAGCGGAGATTTTAGTGGAAAATAAAAAAGAAAAAGAAACCAATATTTTTCAAAGCGGTTTATTTTTGCAAAATCTTGCGGAAGGAAACTATCAGGTTGCTGTTACCAAAGAAGGATATTGGCCTTGGCAAAAAGTTTTGAACGTCAAAGAAGGACTTGTGGTAGAAGCCAGGGCATTTTTAATTCCTCAAACTCCGGAAGGCTTAGTTCTTTTAAAAGGAGATTTTTTCTCGGTATGGGCTTCGCCCTATGATAAGATTCTCTTTTTGGAAGAAAATAAACCTGAAGGAAAAGAGGTAATCTTTTATTTGCCTGAAACAAACACGTTTTTGACGAACACATCCGCGACAACCACTAAACTTCTTACTTTTGCAGGAGGTATTTCAGAAATTTTCTGGGAAAACGGCTCCGTTGTTCTAAAAGGCTGGAAAACTACGATCCGGGCGACTTTTGATCTCAATAAAGGAACTGTAAGCGCATCGCGAGAGCCGGATGTAAAAATTACCGTCAATCATAAATATCAGAAATTCAACAGCCAAAATACGGAACGGCTTTGGTTCGATAATAAAACAAATGAAGTTTGGGTTGAATGGTTGAAAGATAAAACGTTGATTCCTTATTATCTTTGTGATATCAAGTCGTGCGAATCAACAAATTATTTGATATCGAGTTTCAAATTTCCCGTAAAGAATGTGGATTTTTTCCCGGGAAGAAAAGACATTATCATAGCTTCTGTGCAAAACAACGTTTTTGCCCTTGAAATAGACGGAAGAGGGGGAAGAATTATGCAACCGATATACAAAGGGAAGGATCCAAGATTCGCCCTTTTCTCTTCTGTAAAAAAAGTTTATGTGCTCGATAGCGGCGTTCTTTTTGCCGTCAATTTGGAATAAATGAAGAAGAAAAAAGGAACAAAAAAAATCGAAGAGCCGAAGGCGCCGACAAATGCCCTTATGAATTCGTTCCAAAAATATTGCGAAGCAATCCGTAAAAATAAGCCTTATTTCACGCGCTTTAAAGACGGCAGTCTCATAAAAAATGCCTTGCGGCATCTTTCGAAATTTCAGATTGAAATGCTGTTTATCTGGTTTTTGAAGGAGAAAAGAAACATGCAGCCGACAATCGGCGCGGCGCTTTGCAAAGAAATTATCCGCGATTTTATAAATGCCAGCCACAAAGAATACGGTTTTTATAATAGTCTTGAACAATTGGCGAATCAATATATTGACAATAAGCCCAGCAATAAAAAAATAAAACGTGAGACCGACGAGATGCTGGCGACTCTTCAAAAACTGAAAGCTGATCTCTCAGAAAAAGTGAAACCGCTCACTTGCCAGGAAAGAACGCAGATTACGGAAACAAATTATAAATAATAAAATAGGTAAAATGAAAAATCAAAATTCAAAAATTACCATAATCCAAAAAGGAAATGATATTTTGAGAAAAATTGCCGAAGAAATTCCTGCCCAAAACATTCAAAGCAAGGAGATTCGTAATGTCATCGGAAGATTGAAAAAAGCAATTTCTGAAAATGAAGAGGCGGTTGCCGCCGCGGCGCCGCAAATCGGAAAATCTCTGCGCATTTTCGTCGTTACGGAATATATTCTGTCTTCCCATACCAAGGAGGATAAAAAAGAAAATTACGGCTATATTGTTTTTATAAATCCTAAAATAATCAAAAAATCACGCGGACAAAAAATGCTCACGGAAGGCTGTTTAAGCGTAATCAATATTTACGGCGCGATTAAGCGGTTCGAAAAAGTAAAAGTGGAGGCTTACAATGAAAGCGGCAAAAAATTCACCAGAGGCGCATCCGGCTTATTCAGCCAGGTAATTCAACATGAAATAGACCACTTGGACGGCATTTTGTTCACTGATAAAGCGCTCGCCTTAAAAAGAATACTCCCTCAAAATAATCAGTCGCAAAATGTGTAAAATCCCGCATATGCGTAAAATTACACAAAAATATTATATAGCCGGTACCGATGTCGGAGTAGGCGTCTTTGCAAAAATACCTATCAAAAAGAACGAGGTAATTTTAAAATTCAAAGGGCGAAAAATAAATTCTGAATTTACTGAAAAAAGAAATAAGAAAGTAAAAAAATACCGATGGGGCGATTTTCTACAAATAGGAAATAATAAATACATTAATATAGAAAAACCAGGAGTATTAGTAAATCATTCCTGTAATCCCAATGCCGGAATCAAAAATGATAAAATACTCATTGCCATTAAGAATATATATATAGATGAAGAAATAAGATATGATTATTCCACGACAATGGATGAAGACGATTGGACTATGAAATGCAGATGCCATCAGAAAAACTGCCGCAAAATTATCAAAGATTTCAAATATCTGCCGAAAACTGCGCGAGAAAAATATCTAAAATTGGGCATCGTCCAAAACTTCATCGCCAGAAAATTTGAAAAATAAAGTGTATTTTTTCTCCGATCAGTTGATTTTTATACTATTCAAGAATAAAATATAGTATAATGATATATGGCCAGAAAGCACAAACCGATTAAATTTGAGACCACTCTCGAATCATCTTTTCAAAAAGAACTTATAAAAATCGTGAGGGAAAACGAAAAGGCAAAAACTGCGCTTCGCGCCGCTCTGGTCTTAATCGCTTTTGGCGGCGTTTTAACTTTCGGGATTATGGCACCTAATGCGTTTTCCTTTTTTACCAACATCATGGCACGACGCAAGAAACAACGGTACGAAAATTACAGAAGAATATGGCAAAGTTTTCATATTTTAAAAAAACAGCGTGCTCTTGAATTTTTGGAAGAAAAAGATGGTTATCTGATTTATAAAACAACCGAGAAGGGAAAGGAGAAAATCAAAAAATTTATTTTAAACGAAATGGTTTTGGCAAAACCTAAAAAATGGGATGGCAAATGGAGATTGCTAATTTTTGATATCCCCGAAACAAGACAAAAGGCGCGGGCCGCCTTGCGGCAAAAACTTAAAAACCTCGGTTTTTATCAATGCCAAAAGAGCGCCTGGATTTACCCGTTTCCTTGCACGGAGGAAATTGAATTTCTTAAAGAGCAACTGAACATTAAGCCATTTGTAAAATTATTTTTAATTGATGAGATGGAAGATGGAAAGGTTTTGTATCACTTTAAAGATTTAATAAAGTCCTCCCTATAAGATAAAATTTTTAAAAGAATTTATAGCGTATTTTAAGCGTTGACAAAACTCTTTATATTTTTAATATTTTTATTTTAAAAAATAAAAGTTCAAAAGTATATAATTTCTCCGATCGGTTAATTTATATACTTTATAAATTGAGGGTAAAATAAAATAAGCATTTTATTTATCATCTACTCTAACATCTATAACTTATAACCTATGAGCGATGCCGTAGATTAAAAATAATTCACGTGATAACATAATTCATATGGACAAAAAAATCTTAAAAATCGTGTTTTTGGGGACGCCGGAGTTTGCGATAAAGCCGCTGGAGGCGTTGATAAATAACGGCTATCAGATAGTGGGCGTAATTACCAGCTCTGATAAGCCAGTTGGCAGAAAACAGATTTTAACACCATCGCCGGTTAAAATTTTAGCGGAAAAATATCGTTTGCCCGTATATCAGCCGGAAAATAAGGATGAACTTTTGGAAATAATAGAGAAATTGCGTCCGGATTTGGCTGTTATCGCGGCTTTTGGAATGATTTTTACCAAAGAAATACTGGATATTCCAAAATATGGATTTCTAAATATTCATCCCTCTCTTCTTCCCCGTTGGCGCGGCGCTTCGCCTATTCAATCGACAATTTTAGCCGGTGACAAAAAAACAGGCATAAGTATTATGTTGCTCAATGAAAAAATGGACGAGGGACCAATATTAAAAATCTCAAATCTCCCCGAAGGACAAGCCCACGGGGCAGGCAAATCTCAAATCTCAAATCTCTATTATAAAGAGCTAAAAGAAAAATTATCTGAATTGGGAGCAAAATTATTAATTGAGATTATTCCCAAATGGATTAAAGAAAAAATCAAACCGCAGGAACAAGACCACTCAAAAGCGACTTATTGCAAAAAAATCACAAAAGAAGATGGGCTGATTGACTGGAGGGAGCCGGCGGAAACAATAGAAAGAGAAATACGCGCTTTTACTCCTTGGCCTGGCGCATACGCTTTTATTGAAGGGAAGAGATTAATTATTACACAAGCCGAAATAAAAAATAACGCGTTAAAAATAAAACGCGTTAAACCGGAAGGAAAAAATGAAATGAGTTTTGAAGATTACCTGCGCGGAAATCCAAATAAAAATTTTGAAAAATATCTATAGAACGTTATGTAACTCGGCCATACATAGCCGTTAATGTTGTATATTCAAGAATATGGCCCTCCATTGCCTGTTCTACTTTGTGTTTTTCTGAGCTGCTATGCAGGTCCAAGGCAATATTCAGGGCATAGAGTTTAAACACGTAACGGTGCGGCCGGGCATTTCTAGGAGGACAAGGCCCGCCGTATTTCTCTTCGCCGAAATCATTTCTTCCCTCTTTGGCTTCGCGAGGCAATTGTCCCTCCGGAATTTCTATTATATCGGGCGGAATATTCCAAATAATCCAATGGGTAAAAACTAAACCTCCCGTGGCATCAGGGTCTTCAACAATCAAAACCAAACTTTTAGCATCTCTTGAAACATCTTCAATTATCAAAGGCGGATTTACATTCGCTCCATCGCATGTAAACCGGCTTGGAAAATTACCATTATTTCGAAAAAGTGGGCATCTTAACATCATATTTTTTAATTATACTCCGTTATAGCTTTTTTCAAGACGTTTGAGTATTTTCTGCTTTTCAAAAATGCCGATTTTTGTTTTTGCCACAACTTTCTTCATTGTTTCAATAGTCTGGTCGTATGTAATCCTATCCACGGGATAAGGCGTGGCGTCTTTTCCGCCATGCGCAAAACTGTATCTTGCCGGATCTTCGTATGAAGGTTCGGCGCCGTAAATAACTTCAGATACCAGTGCAAGCGCCCTGATAGTTTTCGGCCCAACGCCGTCTTGGCTTAATAAACATTCATAATTTTCAGGCTTTTGGTCGCAAATTTTGGCTAAAATCTTTTTTAAATAACGGCTTTTCGAAAAATCTTCAATAGCGACCGGATACCAGGTAAATTCTTTATTTTCAAGTTGTAAAAGGGTTAAATTATCATCTTTTAGCCGCAATTGAGCCATTTTATGCAATTCCGAAGAATTATGGCGTAAAAGCTCAATATCTTTCATTAAAGTAGCATAGCCGGATTGAACCAATTCCGTACTCATTTGACGCGTATTTTGGCTTTGTTGAGCCACTAAATTCAATGTTGGCACCCTTAATTCCGAGCTAATGCCAGAATGGGGCTCGCAAACCAAATCCTTAATATTTTCAGAAAACCAATGGTATCTGCGGGCTGTTTGACTGGCCATATTCATCCCTTGTTGTACTACTGTCCATGCGCCGCTTTTTGTAAAAAAGAAGGAATGATGATAAATCTGAAAGCCGTCTTGGACTAAAGAACTGTCCACTTTGGCGGCCATTTTAGAGTTATAAATCAAATTTTTAACCTGAAGAGACGAAAAATTCAAATTTTGTCCCCAATTTTGGATTTGTGCGGGAGTTTTTCGGGAAGTTTTCCCTTTTCCGCCGCAAATAAAAATTCCGAGTTCCTTTTCCTCACCCCTCAATGCTTCCTTCAAAGCGGCGGTAAGAATTGTCGTAAGCCCGGAAGCGTTCCAATCGAAAGCAAGTACCGTTCCTAAAGATTGAAACCAGACCGGATCCGCAAGGCGTTTAATGAATTCCTCGGGACCATATTCCATTACAATCACTTGCGCCATTTCCTTTCCTAACCTTTTCATCCGTTCAAACAACCAAGCCGGACACTTTCCGTAATCAAGCGTAAAAGTTGCGATTCCCCGTTGCATTATTATTTTTTTAATTTATATTTTCTTCGCTTCAGATTCTGAAAGTATTCTGATAATCTTTTTAACTTCTTCAAGATTTTTCTTTCGGGAGCAAATTTTAATCGGTGTCGCTTCTTTTCCTTCCAAGGCTTTAGTGGTCTCTTCTTTAGAGACCAGGTCCTCGCCCTTTCTTCTTCCCCGCCTTGCTGCCTTTTCCAGTTCTTCATTTAATTCTTCCGGAGTAATTATTCGAGGCCATAGTTCCATTTGTTGCTTAAACCATTCCATAGCCTTTTATGTTAATTATAACATGGGATACAATAATTTTGTCTTCCTTAAATTATACTGTGATAAAATTTTTAAAAAACTCCCTGCTCCAAGCCTTCAAATCCGTACTTGACATAATAAATTAGCTGTATTTTGTTAAAAATTTACTGGATTTAGATAAAATTTAAAAGGAGCGACTATGTCGCTCCTTTTTTAAATCCGCAATAAATCTTTATATTTTTCAAATGTATAGTCAGGATTTTCGGCCAAAAGATTTTTCCAATCTCCCAATCCCCACTTTACCGCGCCGGTTTTTATGCCGGCAAGTTTTCCCGCTATAATATCCTCCGGCATATCGCCAATCATCAAAGTATTTTCTTCTTCTTTTTCCAAAATAGACAAAATTCTATATATGCCTTCGGGGTCCGGTTTTAATCTCCGCACGTCTTCGCCACCGATAATACAAGCAAAGTGCCTTGAAATCGGCTTTATAAGTGTTCTGGCGCTCGAACTATGTCTATTGGTGAAAATAGACAATTGATGACTTTTAGCTAATTCGCAAACAACTTTACTAGACCACGCAAACAAATAAGCATAAGAATTATAGATTCTGTAAAAATTTTCGTGTGCTTCGCCTAAATCTTTTTCCCTAATGCCAATTTTCCCGATGTTTTCCTGCCAATCGGGGCTCCACCATTCTTTAAATTCCCTAAAAGTGGTGAAATATTTTCTGTAATCCTTGCCAGCGACGGAAATCATCTCTTTATACGCCTCGAACAACCCCCTCCACGACGCTCCAAGTAAAACCCCATCAAGATCAAAGATAATCAGCATCCGATGCCTCCTTTATAAAAGAACGTTTTTATAAGACTAACATTAAAATAACATCATCGTCAACGCACATTATAAAAACGGGTTTAATTCTCGCTCTTCCCCTATTGTCGTCTTCGGGCCGTGACCGGGCCAAGCTTTGAAATTATCGGGAAATTTCATTAAGTATTTCAAGGATTTCTGGATCTGAATAAAATCACCGCCTTCCAAATCCGTCCTGCCGATGCCTCGATAAAATAACGTATCGCCGCTAAAAATATTACCTGCCCCGCCATCGGCGGGGTCGCTGACAATAAAACAAACGCTTTCTGCGCTGTGACCAGGGGTTGCAATAATTTTTATATTCGAATCCCCTATTTTTATTTCTTCGCCATCTTTTACTTTGCGAAGCTTGATATTTAAAAATTCCGAAACGGCTTCCAAGGCACCCGTGTGGTCGGGGTGCTCGTGGGTTAAAAGAATGAATCGCGGTTTTAATCCATTTTCTTTTATCGCGCTGAAAATTTTTTCGGGCTCGCCGCCCGGGTCAATAATAACTGTTTCTCTCGTTCTATTGTCGGCGACCAAATAGCAATTTGTTTCAATAGGACCGACGACAATTCGTTTTATGATTATCTTTTTAGTTTTTCCTGTTTTGTCTTTTCGTTCCATTTTTGCCAAGTTACCAAAAGCGGACTGGCTAAACAAATCGAGGAATAAGTTCCGAAAGTAACGCCCAAAAGCAAGGCAAGGGAAAAATATTTAGTGGAGGGGCCGCCAAACAATAAAAGCGCGATAAGAACCAGAATCACCGTCATTGAAGTAAAGATTGAGCGCGCTAATGTCTGTCTGATGCTATGTTCGACAACTTCCGGAAAACTTTTACCGGCATCTCTTCTCAAATTTTCCCTGATTCTGTCAAAAACAACGATCGTATCATGAACGGAAAATCCTAAAGTTGTAAGAAGCGCTGTAATAAAAAGTATGTCTACTTCAACGCCTTTAAAATGGCCCAGAAAAGCAAATACGCCGGTGGGAATTGTAATGTCATGTATAAGCGCGATAACCGCGACAACGCCGTATTTCCACGAAGAAACCGGCCGGGAAACTTTCCGAAAAGCCCAAGCAATATAAAGAATAATCATAAGAACAACAATCCCAATCGCTATCAAAGATTTACGCTTTAATTCCTTTCCGATAACCGGGCCAATGGAATCAAAACGCTTCTCCATCGGAGTTTTTCCTTCAATTTTTAAAGCATCAAGTAGCGCTTTATGCTCTTCTGCCGACAAATCTTTAAGACGGACAATTAAATCTTTTTCTCCGGAAGGCTGTAAAACAATATTGCCGAAACCCAATCCGTCAACGGATTGCTGTATCTTTGAAATTTCAGGACGACCGTCGGCATATTCAGCTTCAAGCAAAGAACCTCCGGTAAAATCGATGCCTAATTTCAGTTTCCATGCGAAAAGAGCAGAAAGACTTACGACTACCAGCGCTATCGAAAAAATATATGTTATTTTGCGATTACGTACCATTTTGATTCTTTAAGACCTAATGCTAAAAGAAATGTCCGGCTGATAACGACAGCTGAAAACATACTGATTAAAATACCTATACCTAAAGTCAAAGCAAAACCTCTGACCATGGATGTTCCCATCCAATAAAGAATAAAACATGTAATAAGGCTGGAAATATTGGAATCGCGGATAGATGGCCATGCGCGGTGAAACCCTTCTTCTATTGAAGTTTGCAGAGTTTTTCCCAAACGCACTTCTTCTTTCATTCTTTCGAAAATAAGAATATTGGCGTCAACAGCCATACCAACCGATAAAATAAAGCCGGCGATGCCTGCTGCGGTCAAAGTGACCGGAATCAATTTAAAAATGAAAAGTGATAAAACCACATAAATGCAAAGCGCGACAACCGCAATAAAACCCGGCACACGATACCAAAAAATCAAAAATAAAGCCACCGCCAAAATACCGATAAGTCCCGCCCAAAGGTCTTTTTGAAGGGCCGCTTCGCCAAGCGACGCGCCGATACTCTGCTGGGAAATAAGAGTAATAGGGATTGGTAACGCGCCGGAATTAAGATTTCTCACTAATTCTTTGGCTTCTTGCGCTTTGAAATCACCTGTAATTTGCGCCTGTCCGCTTGTTATTTCTTCTCTTACGACCGGAACGGAAATTGGCGCGCCGTCAAGATAAATAGCCACGCGATGACCGACATTTTCTTTTGTAATTTGAGCAAAAAGTTCTTCGCCTTCTTTATTGAAGCTGAGAAGAATGCTCGGCTCGTATGTTGTTTGGTTAAAATCCAAAGTTGCTTTTTGAAGATAACGGCCGGTGAGCAATGTGGGAATAAAATAAGGATCTTCGTTCATCCGCTCATTTTTTTTCTGGGCTTCCAAAATTATATCTCTGTCTGTTTCCATGCGCTCGGTTTTAAATTCCAAATAAGGCGTAGCGCCGATCATTTTAATCGCCGCATCCAAATTAACGACGCCCGGCAATTCAACAATCAACCGTTGTTCCCTTTCTAAAGGATTGAACGCGCTGCCGCTTTGTTCAACCTGAACAACCGATTCTGTAACGCCGTACATATTTACTCTGCGCTCTATAACATCGCGCAAACCCGCCATCGCTTCTCCGATTTCTCCGCTGCCTAAAGACGCGGTATCTGCTTTGTAAGTAAGATGCGCGCCGCCTTTAAGATCAAGGCCGAGCCGAAAAGGAAGACGGTCAAAAATACTGCCGGGATTCACATGCGGAGCAACGATAAAATAGCCGATTAAGGCTCCCATTAAAAGAATAAAAATTGCTAATAGGCGAGTTTTGACCATAGGTGCTTCAGAAAACAAAATTTTTCAAATTCCTTATCCCTAAAATTTGCTTCGCAAATTTTGCGCGCCCACACCTAGAATTTGAAAAAATTGTTTTCTTTCGCAAAATTTAAAAATCACAATAGCTGCTCCAATGCTTACTAAAATTCCTCCCAAAATATCCATCGGCCAGTGAACTCCGGCCATAATTCGGCTTATGGATATTATAATAGCTCCCAAAAAATAGGCAATGCCCCATTTTTTATGGAATAAAAATACTATTGTCGCAAGAGCGAAGAAAAACGCCGCGTGGCCCGAAGGAAAAGAACTGGCGTAATCGTAAATCAGAGGCGTAAATTGATAAACAACAAAAGGCCGAGTTACCGGATAAAAATAGCGGATAATTTCAACGATGACTAAACGGCTCAAAATAACACCGGCGATAGCATAAAAAATCATTTTCAATTCCCGCTTTCTGTCTTTGCCAAAAATCAAAAACAAACCTAAAACCGCTATCATTATATAGGAAAGATATTGAGCGCAAAAAATGATGATTGAATCAAAACAAACACTTTGATCGGCAAAACCATGCAAATACTGAAAAATCGCTGTATTCATATATTGAATTCTAGCAATTTTTTTTCGGCTTTTCCAATGTCTTCCGGATAACCGATGGGAAGCCATAAAGTGGATTTTACGGCGTAAACTTTGTGGCCGGCTTTTAACATTTTTGAAAGAGCGCTGGTCAGATAATATTCGCCGTTAGGATGCATATCCGCTTCATAATCAAAAATTTTGGTATCGAGCAAAAACACGCCGGTTGAAGCAAGATTAGAGGAAAAATTCTTCTCCGCAAAAATCCATTATCTGCTGGCCCAAATAACCGACAACTAAAATAAGTTCGCTTACTTCTTCGGGCAAG